>JAAFHH010000257.1 GCA_013297545.1 Alphaproteobacteria bacterium | reverse complement strand
GCACTTGCGGCAGCTTGCCCCAGCGCGTGAGTTCGGTGAACAGCGCCTCATCCAGCGTGTCGATCGAGACGTTGATGCGCTTGATGCCAAGCTTGGCCAAGGGCTCGGCGTACTTCGCAAGCTGGCTGCCGTTGGTCGTGATCGTCAGCTCGTCGAGTGCGCCGGTGCCGAGGTGGCGGGCAAGGTTTTCGATCAAGCTCATGACGTTGCGGCGCACCAACGGCTCGCCCCCGGTTAGGCGCAGCTTCTTGACACCTAAGCGCACGAACGCCGAACACAGCCGGTCCAGCTCCTCAAGCGACAGCACCTCCGCCTTCGGCAGGAACGTCATGTCCTCCGCCATGCAGTAGACGCAGCGGAAGTCGCAGCGGTCGGTCACCGACACTCTGAGGTAGGACACCATACGGCCAAACGGATCGATCACTGCCCAACACTCCAACGATGCACCGGCGCCACAGAGGAGAACTTAAGCACGGATTGCTCGGCTGTCGCCCCTCGGCGTGTCAAAAAAACGTCGCTGTTTGTTCGGAGGCAAGATGGTATAGTTCCGCTAACCACGGGGGGAGGTCGATACGATGTTTGCGGTGATTTGGGATGGAGTGGATGCGGAAGCTCCCGGTGAAGGTAAAGGCTGGAAGGATGTTAAAGATCCAGTAGCACTTTGCGACTATAGCGCACTCTCCGGTTGGTCTGATGTGGCGGCGACCGAGGTCCCGCGCACGGTGAGAAGCCCGCAGTTTGGGCCCGATTTCACCGCCGCGTTGCGCACAGTGGCCAATCACCATACCGCCGGCCGGCAACTGACCCATCTGACCATATTGGTGCACGGCTTCGACTTTGATCCAGTATCAAGTTCTAGCAAATTCATGAAGACAGTGCCGCAAGAAAAACAAGATCCAAGAAGTGGAATATTCGATTTACCAAATAAAGACCCTGCACTTGGTGAGAGTTGGTTGCCGATTTTTGGCGTCACAAATCAACAGCAAGCTGATGCTGCACCCTTGTTATGCTTTTGCTGGCGCTCTAGCGGAGCGTACGGGCTTGCGAGTTTCACCAATTTTTATCAGCATGCTGTGTTCGATTTGGCCCCTCAGGCGGCCAAGTCGCTGGCCGCGACAATTGCCGTGCTGAATGCAGCTGGGATTACGTTGGATATTGTCGCCCACTCTTTGGGGACACGCGTGGTCATGAAGGCCTTGGCGACGCTACCGGAGTGTGTGCGAGCGACCGCGGTGCGCCGCATTGTGCTGATGAACGGGGCGGAGTTCTCGATCGACGCACTCGCAGCGATGCGCGGTGTGAACGCGGATGTCTTTAACCTCGTCAGCCGCCGCGATAAGCTTGTGCTTGAGCTGGGCGCTCAGCAGATGATGATGCCGTTTCGTGCCCCTGGCCGCCAGGCTTGGGTGATTGGCTACAACGGCATGATGGCGCTGCCGGGCTGGATCGATATTGCCATGGATCCCCAGGTCGGCCTGAGCGAGACATTGGCGTCATCCGTTGCCGCCAAACAGTCTGCGGCACTGGCGACGCTTGGTGGCTTCACGCTGAGCACTGAGGGTTACAAGGGGCGCGGGCCACACTGGTCAACGTACCGCGACCCGCAGAATCAGGCGTTCGTCCAGGCGCTGTTGACGCGGCCCGATTGGACGGCACAGCACTTGCGCGCCAGCGGCATCGTCGAGGGCTTCATCGAAGAAAACGCCAACGCGGCCCGATACGGCGATATCGTCCACATCACCCATCCAAGAATTCCGTTCACCGACGCCGAACGCAAACTCACGGGAAGCAAACCCTGGGCTTAGCCCCCCGACACCAGAAAAATCGCTTGCCGCACCCAAGCCCTTAGGCGCAGCGTGGGAATTGGAGGAACGGCCAGTGATGGGCGGATCCCTGCTGGCCGGTTCTGACCCGTAACCCATGCCCAACTCCAAAGGAGGCATAGGATGGTCGAGAACGCGACTGGCATCAGCGGCAGCCCCACCGGCAGACATCGCACGGCGGTTATTGTCGGCCCACACTTGGTCGGCAAAACCGCCCTTTTCGAAGCACTTCTGGAAGCCGCCGGCACCTCGGTGCGCAAAAAAGGCAAAGCGGCGGTTGAACGAGCGTCGACCCACAGTCTGACAGCGGCGAGCTGTCAGTATCTCGGCGACTGGTGGAGCCTGATCGACACACCGGGTGCGGTTGATTTCAGCTACGACGCGGAATGTGCGCTGGCGGCCGCTGATATCGCTGTCGTCGTGATCGAACCGGTGATTGAGCGTGCGGTCGCCGTCGGCCGGTTGCTCAAGTTCCTCGATGACCGGGCGATCCCGCACCTGATCGTGGTCAACCGCATGGATCAGGCCACGGTACTCATGCGCGATTTGATCGCGGCCCTGCAGGCGTGGTCGACGCGCAAGCTGGTCTTGCGCCAAGTGCCGATCCGCACCGGCGACAAGGTGGAGGGCTACGTCGATCTGGTGTCGGAGCGGGCCTATCGCTGGCGTGCGGGCCAAGCGTCCGACCAGATTGCCCTGCCGGACTGGATGAAACCGCGCGAGGAAGAAGCGCGC
Organism: Alphaproteobacteria bacterium; assembly: GCA_013297545.1. Classification (GTDB taxonomy): domain Bacteria; phylum Pseudomonadota; class Alphaproteobacteria; order Elsterales; family Elsteraceae; genus RDXE01. The sequence goes on along the minus strand of JAAFHH010000257.1, from coordinate 2,867 downwards.
TCTACTCTGGTCGAGGCGTTGGCGGACTTTGATGATGCGCTGCTCGAAAAGCTGCTGGAAGAAACCCAGCCGACCAAGGGTGAGATCTACGCCTCGCTGCAGGCCGACGTGCGCGATGACAAGCTGGTGCCGGTGCTGCTGACCGCGGCGGAGCATGATCACGGCATTCGCCGGCTCTGGAAGGCGCTGCGCCACGACGCACCGGACGCGAGCGTGGCCGCCGACCGGGTTGGCCTTGAGGGTACCGGAGCCGTCGCTCAAGTGATCAAGACCTGGCACCAGGGTCACGGCGGCAAGCAGTCGCTCGCCCGGATTTGGCGCGGGCCGGTGCGCGAGGGCATGGTGCTCGGCGGCCAGCGCGTCGGCTCGCTGACCCGGCCGGGTGGGGCGAGCAAGCTCGCTGATGCGCTGGCCGGCGATATCGTCTGGATTGCCCGCCTCGATCAGGCGGCAACCGGATCGGTGTTGGCGGATGGGGCATCTGGCCTCGACTTCCCCGAGCCGACACCGGCCGTGTTCCGGCTGGCGATCGCGGCTGAGAACCGGGCGGACGACGTCAAGCTGTCAGCTGCTCTGCGCAAACTGGTCGAGGAAGACCCGTCGCTTGGTCTCCTGCACCCGCAAGACACCGGCGAGACGGTGTTGACCGGCCAGGGCGAGGTGCACTTGCGCACCGCGATCGACGCGCTGAAGTCCGCCTTCGGTGTCGCGGTCACCGCGCAGGCCCCGCGCATCGGTGGGCGCGAAACCATCCGGCGCGGCACCAAGCTGCACCACCGTCACAAGCGCCAGACGGGCGGCCACGGCCAGTTCGCCGACATCCACATCGAAGTGAAACCCTCGGCCCGCGGCAGCGGCTTTCAGTTCAGCGACCGGATCGTCGGCGGGGCCGTGCCGAAACAGTACATCCCCGCGGTCGAGGAAGGCGTGATCGAGTACCTCGCCAAGGGACCGCACGGCTACCCGGTGATCGACCTCGAAGTCGTGCTTACCGACGGCCAGTTCCACGCCGTCGACAGCTCGGACATGGCGTTCAAGATCTGTGCCCGCGGTGCCATGCAAGAAGCGCTGTCCGCCTGCGAGCCGTTCGTGCTGGAGCCGATCCACAAAGTGCTGCTGACCGCACCGGCGGCTGACACACCAAAAGTCCAACGCCTGATCGGTGCACGGCGCGGCCAGCTGCTGGGCTTCGACGCCCGGCCCGGCTGGCCTGGTTGGGATCAAGTCGAAGCGCTGTTGCCGGAAGCCGAGATGGCGGATCTGATTATCGAACTGCGCTCTGTGACCCAGGGCTTGGGATCGTTCACCCACGGCCTCGATCACCTCGCCGAAGCGCGCGGCAAGATGGCGGCCAAGGCGGCTTAGGCGCTGTCCGGGTCAGCTGGGTCGAGACTGACCGCGGCAAGGTCGATCAGCACCTTGCCGCGGTGCTCGAAATTCACCGTTGCGCGGTTGGCGATAACTGACTGAACCTGACCCAACCCCCAGTCGGGTTGATCGGGGTGACGGACCCAGTCACCGGGGCTGAAGCGCATCGACTTGTCTCCTTCATGCATCTGTCGTTGAGGATACACTGGCGCGCCTCTGGCACAGCCTTGTATGAAGGGGGCACGCAGCCGACCTGATTGGGGTCGGCCGCGCCAGACAGGTGTGGCGGCGAAGGTCGCGTCGCAAGCGGAAGGGACCGGGGACCATGGATGATCTGCTGAGCGAATTCCTCACCGAAACCTCGGAGAGTCTGTCGACGCTGGATGTCGAGCTGGTCAAGCTCGAGCAGAACCCGAACAATCCGGAACTGCTGTCGAACATTTTTCGGCTTGTTCACACCATCAAAGGCACCTGCGGCTTCCTCGGCCTGCCGCGGCTGGAGAAGGTGGCGCACGCGTCAGAGAACGTGCTCGGCTGCATTCGCGACGGCCAGCTGCATGTCGGCCCCGGCATCGTCTCGCTGATCTTGCAGTCGCTCGATCGCATCAAGGGGATCTTGAGTGAGCTGGAGCGCACGGAAGCGGAACCCGCCGGCGACGATGCCGAGTTGATCGTGATCTTGAACCAGGTGGCCGACGGCAAAATCGTGCCGGGCTACACGGACGAGGCCGGCATGGCCGCGGCTGGCACGGCGGCACCGGCCGCTGCACCCGAACCCGCCCCAGCCCCGCCGCCAGTCCCGGTGGTTCAGGCGGCAGCGCCAGTGCCGGTTGAAGCGCCGAAGAGCCAGGAAATCGCAGCGGTCGCGCCGGCTGCCGTGCCTGCCGCGGCGGCCCCGCCGCCAAGCCCGCCGCCGCCGCCAGCGGCAGCACACGCCGAGGTCGAAACCAAGGAAAGCGCGGTTGCCGCCCAGACCATCCGGGTGTCGGTCGACCTGCTGGAAAACCTGATGACCATGGTCTCGGAACTGGTGCTGACCCGCAACCAGCTCTTGCAGATCGTGCGGCGCTACAAGGACAGCGAGTTTTCGGTGCCGCTGCAGCGCCTGTCCCACGTGACCTCGGAGCTGCAGGAAGGCGTTATGAAGACGCGCATGCAGCCGATCGGCAACGCCTGGGCGAAGCTGCCGCGCATGGTGCGCGACCTCAGCCACGAACTATCGAAGAAGATCGAACTGCAGATGATCGGGGCGGACACCGAGCTTGACCGCCAGGTGTTGGAACTGATCAAGGACCCGCTGACCCACATGGTGCGGAACTCCGCCGACCATGGGCTGGAAACCCCGGAAGAGCGGGTGCGTGCCGGCAAATCGGAAACCGGTCGGGTGACCCTGAACGCCTATCACGAAGGCGGGCACATCCTGATCGAGATTTCGGACGACGGTCGCGGCCTTGACATCAACAAGATCAAGGCGAAGGCGATCCAAAACGGTATCGCCA
>JAAFHH010000256.1 GCA_013297545.1 Alphaproteobacteria bacterium | reverse complement strand
GGTGCGATGTTGGAAATCATCGGCGTGACGGCCGCGCTGGATAATTCCAACTTCAACTGGGTGTAGCGCCACCCGCCAGCAACAACGCCCCATCCACCGCATCCCCCTCCAGCGGCGCCAATCGCCGTCGCACATCGGGGGCAAGCCACGGCTCAATCGGCGTCGCAAGACCGCCGATGAGGGCAACCCGCGGCGCGCCGGCTTCGACCAGGGTGCGTACCAGCTGATCGATGTCGTCGGCCGCTTCTTGCACGATCCGCCGGCCAACCGAGTCGCCGCCATCGGCGTGGCGCAGCACCAGGGGTGCGAAGGTGGCGTAGTCGGTGGCGGTTGCCCGGTCCATCCAGGCAACTGCCTCGGCCGGTTGGTCATGGAACCGACTGAGGACTGCGCGCGTGAGGGCGGTTGGCGTTGCCCGGCCGTCGCCGGCACGCAGGCTCAAACGAATGGCTTTCAGGCCGAGGTCCGCGCCCGAGCCTTCATCGGAAATCGGAAAGCCGTAGCCACCGACGCGCACGCGCTTGTCCCCCACCACAGCGAGGCCGGAGGTGCCAGTGCCGACAATCACAATCCCACCATCGCGCCCGCTGTGGGCACCAAGGCACGCGGTTTCGACATCGCTCGCGAACTGGACTGACGCAAACGGGTGCGGCAGGGCTTGGATCGCCGCGAGCGCGCCGATCCGGCCGATGCCAGCAAGACCGATGCCGGCATGAACCCGGGCGAGCTCGCCCACCTCCCAGCCCGCCTCGCGCGCGGCTTGTCGGCAGGCCTCGAGCACGGCGTGGAACGCCGCCTCCACCCCCTGGCGCACCGTCGCAGGCCCAGCGACGCCGGCACCCAGCACCGTGCCGGTCCCATCGACCAAGCGGGCCCGGCAGCCGGTGCCGCCGCCATCGACGCCGATGCGCCAGCCGGTCACGCGGCCACCCGCCGGATCGCGGCACCACAGCGGACCAGCTTGCGATCAAGCGCTTCGTAGCCGCGGTCCAAGTGATAGACCCGGTGGATCGTGCTCTCGCCCTTGGCGGCCAAGGCGGCCAGCACCAGGGAGACCGACGCGCGCAGATCGGTTGCCATCACCGGGGCTGCCGTCAGCTGTGCGACACCGCGCACGGTCGCGGTCGTGCCGCTGAGCGCGATGTCGGCCCCGAAGCGCGCGAGTTCCGGCACATGCATGAAGCGCGCTTCGAACACGGTTTCTCTTAACGTCGAGGTGCCATCGGCGAGTGTCAGCAGCGCCATCACCTGCGCCTGCAGATCGGTTGGGAAGCCTGGATAGGGTTCGGTCACGATGTCGACCGGCCGGATGCGACCACCAGAGCGCGCCATCACGCCGCGATCGGTCGGCCACAGCTGCACGCCAGCGCGTTCCAGCACATCAGCGACGGCGGCGAGTTGTTCGAGCCGCCCGCCGATCAGTTCCAATTCCCCGCCGGTGATCGCCGCCGCCACGGCGTAGGTGCCGGCCTCAATGCGGTCCGGCAGCAGGTCGTGGCTGGCAGGTTTGAAGGTGCTGACGCCCTGGATGGTGATGCGGTGCGATCCCGCCCCTTCGATCTTGGCGCCCATAGCGTTTAGGCACGCACCGAGGTCCGCCACTTCGGGTTCGCGCGCCGCGTTGATGATCTCGGTTTCGCCGCGCGCAAGGGCGGCTGCCATCATCGCGGTTTCGGTCGCACCCACCGACGCGAGCGGCAGCACGATGCGTGCCCCCGTCAGACCATTGGGCGCCGAGGCAACAACGTAACCCCCCTCGACCGCGATCTCCGCGCCTAAGGTCGCGAGCGCCTTCAAGTGCAGATCCACCGGTCGTGCGCCGATGGCGCAGCCCCCGGGCAGCGAGACCCGCGCCTGGCCGAAGCGGGCGAGCAGCGGGCCCAACACCAAGATCGTCGCGCGCATGGTGCGTACGATGTCGTAGGCGGCTTCGGCTGATACCGCGCCCCAGGCGTCGACCACCAAGGTGGAGGCGTTCGGCCGGGTGACCTTGACGCCGTAGCCTTCGAGCAGCCGACACATGGTGGTGATGTCCGCGAGATCCGGCACATTGGTCAGGGTCAGCGGCCGATCGCTCAACAGGCAGGCCGCGAGTTCGGGCAAGGCCGCGTTCTTGGCACCGCAGATCTGCACCGAGCCCTGCAGCGGTCGCCCACCTTCAATGATCAACCGGTCCACGCCCACCCCCTGGTCTAGCCGCGATTGGTTATAAACCGGTATGCTCCGGGAGCAAGCGCGAACGGGGATCAGCATGCGGGCAATCCGGGCAGCAGGGGTGTGGGACGGCCAGACTTGGATCGACGATGGTGCGGCCCTGGTGGAGGCAGACCAGGTCACCGCGATCGTGCCCAGCCATGCGATCCCGCGCGGCGTTGCAGTGGAGGATCTGGGACCAGACACGGTGTTCAGCCGCGGCTTCATCGACCTGCAGGTCAATGGCGGTGGCGGGGTGCTGTTCAACGATGATCCGAGTGTGGCAGCCCTGGAGGCGATTGCAGCCGCCCACCGGGCGACCGGCACCATCGGCCTGATGGCGACCTTGATCACCGACAGTGCGGACAAGATCGCAGCTGCCTTCGCGGCAGTGGCCCAGCGCCCGCCGGCCATCCTCGGCCTACACCTCGAAGGCCCCCACCTCAACGCCAAACGCGCAGGCGCGCACCGCGCCGATCTCGTCCGGTTGGCGGCGGAGGCTGATCTCGGCTGGCTGGACCTGGTTCCCTCCGCCGGTCACGTGATGATGACCCTGGCGCCGGAGTGCGTGCCGCCGGGCTTCATCGCACGCGTGGTTGCGGCCGGTGTGCGGGTGCTGGCAGGACACAGCGAAGCGACACCCGCTGAGCTCACGGCAGCGCGCGTCGAAGGCTTGAGTGGCGTCACGCATCTGTTCAACGCCATGCCGCCGATGAGTGCGCGCGCCCCAGGCCTTGCGGGTGCAGCCCTGCTCGACCCCGCAATCACCTGTTCGATCATCGCGGACCGCCTGCATGTGGCGGATGAGATGCTCGCCCTCGCCTACCGGCTGAAGGGGGTGGAGCGCCTGATGCTGGTGTCCGATGCCATGCCGACCATCGGCAGCACGATGACCGACTTCCTGCTCGCCGGCCGCGCGGTACACCGCGATTGCGACCGGCTGCTGACCGCGGAGGGTACGCTCGCCGGTGCGCATCTCGATATGGCCGGCGCCGTACGGGGGATGATCGAGGCCTGCCGGATCCCGCCGTCAGCAGCGCTGCAGATGGCGACCTCGACGCCCGCGCGCTGGCTTGGGATCGCGGACACCGCTCGCAGTTCCGTCGCGGACTGGGTCACGGTGAAGCTCACCTCGACTGCCGGCTGACGGCACCCGTGTTTGCCCTGTTGCCAAGTGCGCCCTGCCCGCCGCATGTGTGAGGCAAGCCATGGATAGCCCGTCCGCCTTTTCCTCCGCCCTCACCCTGGTCATCACGGCCGATCCGGCGTTCGTCGGCATCGTCGGCTTGTCGCTGCTGGTGACCGGATCGGCCGTGCTGCTGGCGGCCGTGATCGGCCTGCCACTCGGCTGCTGGCTCGCACTTGCGCGGTTTCGGGGCCGATCGGCCGTGATCATCGTGGTGACGGCGCTGATGGGGTTGCCACCCGTTGTCGCGGGACTTGCCCTCTTCGTGCTGCTGTCGCGCTCAGGCCCGCTGGGGGCGCTCGGGCTGTTGTTCACACCTGGTGCGATGATCGCAGCCCAAACCGTGCTGGTGCTGCCGATCGTGATCGCGCTGACCCGCCAGATCGTCGAGGATCTGCACCAGGAATACCGCGACTACCTCGCCTCCCTCGACCTGACGGGTTGGCGGGCGATGCCGACACTGCTGTGGGACGCGCGTTTTGCGCTGACGACCGCCCTGCTCGCCGGGTTCGGTCGTGCCAGTGCCGAGGTCGGGGCGGTGCTGATCGTCGGTGGCAACATCGCGGGGCACACCCGCACCATGACCACGGCGATCGCGCTTGAAACCGCGAAGGGGGAATTGGCCCTCGCCCTCGGCCTTGGCCTGGTGCTGATCACGCTCACCCTTGGCGTTACCGCGGTCACCTACGGCCTCAGCCGGATTGGCGCGCGCATGGCGGGCGGGCGATGAGCTCTAGCATCCTGCCGCTCACGGTCGAGCGCCTCGGCTTTGAGGCCGGGGGACGGCGCTTGCTCCGCGATGTCAACCTCACCCTGCCGGCGGGCGGGGTTACCGCCTTGTTGGGGCCGAACGGCTCTGGCAAATCGCTGCTGCTGCGTCTGATCCATGGTCTGCTGGTGCCGAGCCAAGGCCGTATCGTCTGGCAGAACGCCGGGCGGATTGGTGGCCGCAAGCGCCACGCCTGGCTGCCGCAAGTGCCGCTGATGCTGCGCCGCTCCGCCCGGGAGTGCCTGCTGCACGCGTTGGCGGCTGGGCGCGTGCCCGGTCGTGCTGCGCTCGCCGATGCCACGCTGGAGCGGTTTGGGCTCAGCGCACTCGCCCACCAACCTGCCCGCCTGCTGTCCGGCGGCGAGCAACAACGCCTGGCGCTCGCCCGCGCGGCCGCCCTCGCCCCAGAGGTATTGCTGCTCGACGAGCCGACCGCCCACCTCGACCCCAGTGCGACGCGCGAGATCGAAGCGCTGATCGCAGCGCTCGCGGCCCACGGCACGACGATCCTGTTCAGCACCCACGACCTCGCCCAAGCCCGCCGTCTGGCGGCCCGGGCACTGGTGCTGATCGGTGGTGAGCTGGTGGCCGACGGGCCGCTCGATCAGGTGATGAGCCACCCAACGCGCCCGGCCGTGCAGGCATTCCTGGCCGGAGACTTGCTGTGGTAGGGCTGCTCAGATCCCTTGCCCTGCTGCTGGTGCTGGTGGCACCGGCGGCCGCGCAGTCGCGCTTCATCACCGTGGCCTCGACGACCTCGACGGTCGACTCTGGCCTGTTCACGCACCTCTTGCCGATCTTCACCCGGTCGAGTGGGATCGAGGTGCGCGTCGTCTCTCAAGGGACGGGCCAAGCGCTCGACACCGGCCGGCGCGGCGATGCCGATGTGGTGTTCGTGCACGCCCGCGCGGCGGAACACCGCTTTGTCGCTGACGGGTTCGCGACCCGGCGCCTGCCCGTGATGTACAACGACTTCGTGCTGATTGGTCCGGCGGCGGACCCGGCGCGCATCCGCGGCGGAGAGGATATCGCCGCCGCGCTAACCGCGATCTGGCGCAGCCGCTCGCCGTTCGTCAGCCGCGGGGACCGGTCCGGCACGCATCTGGCGGAATTGGCGCTGTGGCAGGCAGCTGGCATCGAGCTCGCAAGCGCGCGCGGGGCTTGGTACCGCGAAATCGGCCAAGGCATGGGGGCAGCGCTCAACACCGCCAGCGCCATGGGCGCCTATGTGCTGTCGGACCGCGGCACCTGGGTGAATTTTCGCAATCGCGGCGATCTTAGCAT
>JAAFHH010000255.1 GCA_013297545.1 Alphaproteobacteria bacterium | reverse complement strand
TGCCTCGAACCAGTGGTGTGCGCGCGCGATCAACGCGGCCACAGTCTCTGGCGGCATCAAGGACGGCGTGCCGCCACCGAAAAAGATGCTGTCGAGCCGCCGGCCGGCAAGCGGGGCTGCTTGGGCATCAAGGGCGGCCAGCAAACCGTCGTGCCAGGCGCGCTCATCGATGCCAGCGCGGACGTGGGAATTGAAATCGCAGTACGGACACTTCGCGCGGCAGAACGGCCAGTGGAGATAAAGCCCGAACGGCCGCGGATCGCTCATGCGAACAGCTGGGCGACCAGCTGGCGGAAGGCAACGGCGCGGTGGCTGACCCGGTGCTTTTCCGCCGGGTCGAATTCCCCAAAGCTGCGGGTGTCGCCCACCGGCACGAACATCGGGTCGTAGCCAAAGCCGCGGCTGCCGCGCGGCGGCCAGGTGACATCGCCCGCGATGATGCCCTCGGTGACCAACTCCTCACCGGAGGGCCAAACCAGGGCAAGCGCACAGACGAACTGGGCAGAGCGGTCGGCCGCAGCGCCGAGTTCGGTGTTCACCCGTGCCATCGCGGCGGAGAAATCCTTGGTCGCACCGGCCCAGCGTGCGGAATAAATGCCAGGCTCACCGCCGAGAGCCGTGACGCTGAGGCCGCTGTCATCGGCGAGAGCCGGCAGGCCAGAGCCCTGGCAGGCGGCCCGCGCTTTCAAGAGCGCATTGCCGGTGAAGGTCAGTTCCGTCTCGTCCGGCTCCGGCAGTCCGAGCGATCCGGCACTGAGGCAGGTGCAGCCATAGGGCAGCAAGAGGTCTTGGATTTCGACCAGCTTGCCGGGGTTGTGGGTCGCGATCACGAGGCGGGTCGGGCGGGGGAAAGTCGTCATGGGGTCGGTATAGGCCGACGCGCGCCCGCTGTCGTCAATGGCGGTGGCGGTGGTGCAGGTCTGGGTAGTGCGCATGGGCGTGGCGCAGCGGCTGGTGGCGGTGCGGGTGCGCGTGGACCGTGCCCGGCGGCACCGGTGGGTCGTGCGCGTGATCGTGGTGGTCGTCGTGGCGATGGCGGTGGTCGTGGTCCAGCACGTCGTGCTCATGCTCATGGCCGTGCTGCTCGGTGACGTGCAACCAAACACCGATCGCAAACAAGACGGCGGCGAGCGCCAGCAGGGCGGTCACTGGCTCGTCCAGCCACACCACCGCCGCAATCGCACCCACGAACGGGCCAAGGGCAAAGTAGGCGGATGTGCGGGCGAGGCCGAGGTGCCGGAGTGCTAGCAAGAACAAGACGATGCTCGCCCCATAGCCGAGCGCACCGACCAGCAAGGCCAGAGCCGCACTGCCGAGCGGCGGCAAGGCAGCACCGAAGGCGAGTGCCAGGCCAAGATTGACCGAACCGGCTGCACAGCCCTTCACAACCACGACCACCACCGGGTCAATCGCGGCGAGCCGGCGCTGCAGCGTGTTGTCGATACCCCAGGCGAGGCAGGCGAGCGCGATGAACACAGCCCCTGGCGACCAGGTTGCTGGCCCCGTGGGGGCTGCGAGCAAAACACCCCCGGCGAGGATCGCGACCGCCCCAAGGGCCAGGCGCCGATCGAGCGGCTCGCGCAAGATCGCCCAGGCAATCGCGAGCGTGAACACCACCTCGAGGTTCAACAGCAAGGCGGCTGACGCAGCACCAGTGTGCTGCAAGCCCAGCATCAGCAGCACAGGGGCCAGCAGGCCACCGAAGACGGCGACACCCGCGAGCCACGGCCAATCCGCGCGGGTGGGCTTGCTTTCCGACGTGTGGGGGCGGGCCAGCAACGGCGCCAAGCCGAGCCCGGCACCCAGGTACAGCAGCCCCGCCAGCACCCAGCCGTCAATCGAGCCGAGCAACAGCTTGGCGAGCGGCGTCGTGAGGCCGAACAACGCTGCGGCAGCAAGCGCTGCAGCGATGCTGCGGCCGGCCACCGCTACCGCCCCACCGCGCGGCGTTGCAGTTCGACCAAGCGGCCAGTGCCAGCGCGGGCGAGACGCAGCAGGCTCAAGAATTCTTCCTCGCTGAACGGTGCGCCTTCGGCCGTGCCTTGCACTTCGATCAAGCCGCCGGTGCCGGTCAGCACGAAGTTGGCGTCGGCATCCGCCGCACTGTCTTCCGGGTAATCGAGGTCGAGGACGGGACGGCCCTGGTAAATGCCGCAGGAGATCGCGGCCACTTCCGTGCGGATCGGCGAGGCCGGCAGTTGGCCGCCCGCGACCAGCTTGTCGACCGCAAGGGTCAACGCCACCCAAGCCCCGGTAACCGACGCGGTCCGTGTGCCGCCATCGGCTTGCAGGACATCGCAGTCGAGCTTGATCTGGCGTTCGCCCAGCGCCTTTAAATCGACCGCTGCGCGCAAGGCCCGGCCGATCAAGCGCTGGATTTCCTGGGTGCGCCCGCTTTGCTTGCCGCGCGCGGCTTCGCGGTCCGTGCGGGTGTGGGTGGAGCGTGGCAGCATGCCATATTCCGCCGTCACCCAGCCCTTGCCAGTGCCGCGCAGGAAGGGCGGCACCTTTTCGTCGACGGACGCAGTGCACAGCACATGGGTGTCGCCAAAGCGCACCAGGCACGAGCCCTCCGCGTGCTTGGCGAACCCGGTCTCGAGGGTGACCGCGCGCAAATCTTCGGCAGCGCGGCCCGATGGGCGGGTCCAGGGGGTGGTTTCAGTCATGGGGGCTCCAGCAGTTGCGGCCATGGGTAGCCCCTCCGGTCCGCTCACTCAAGTCCGGATGAATTAGGCCATTCGGCGGACTCGCCAGGCGAACCGGAGTTCGCTAGCGTGCGCCCCATGGAAGCGATCCAAGCCTCTGCCGTGCCGCTCGTCGGCCGGGTCGTGCAAGTGCCCGCCACCCGCCCCGGGGCCGGCGAGCTCGGGCGCATTTCGACCGTGCCGGTCGAAATCCCATTCGGGCGCGGCAAAGCGCTCTACTACCGCATCACGGTCGAGACCGACTACCAGATCGGCGGCGCGCCCGCGACCAAGCGCGAGCTCGATCCGACGCGCATCGACACCGATCCAACCCGGCCGCGCGACCCAAGCGATCCGCGCCAAGTGCTGGAAGACTTTACCGGCCGCGTCACACCCGCGCGTGCGGGCGAGGCGGGCGAGCTTGCGCCCGAAACCGCGGCCGAGCTCTTTCGCCTGCGTCTGGAAGAAGCGTCTGATCCCGTGCGGGCAGAAGCGATTGCCGCCTCCGGATCCGTCCAGAGCCTGTTCGACCGCTTGCTCGGCTCCGTGCGTGGGCTGCTGGGCGGTCGTACTGATGCCGAAACGACTGGCTTCAGCCAGCAGCCACGCGGCAGCTTGGTCGATACACGGGTCTAATCCCGCGATGCCGGTTGACGCACTCCCCCGCACTGCCTAGGTGTCACTCGTGCCGCAGATGCGCGGTCGGGGTCCCCATGATCCAAGAACTGAACGAGCGCAGCCGAGAAATTTTTCGTCAACTGGTGGAAGCTTTCGTGGAAAGCGGCGAACCGGTTGGCTCGCGCACGCTCTCGCGCCGCCTCGGCCTCGGACTGTCGCCGGCGACCATCCGCAATGTGATGGCTGATTTGGTCGATGCGGGCTTGCTGGAGCAGCCGCACACCTCGGCCGGCCGGGTGCCGACGGATCGGGGCTTGCGGCTGTTCGTCGATGGTCTGTTGGAATTGGGGGCAGTTTCCGCCGATGAGCGCCGCGCGCTCGACAGCCAGTGTGCTGCCAATGGGCGGGCGTTCAGCCAGGTGTTGGAACAGGCGACTATGGCGCTCTCGGGCCTGTCCGGCTGCGCCGGGGTCGTGCTGGCGCCGCGCCTGGAAGCGTCGCTGCGCCACATCGAATTCGTGCCGCTGTCGCCAGGCCGGGCCTTGGTCGTGATGGTGACCGACAGTGGTGAGGTGGAAAACCGCATCCTGGAGCTGCCGCCCGGCATTCCGGCTGCCAGTCTGATCTCGGCTGGCAACTACCTGACCGCCCGGCTTGCCGGCCGCACTTTGGCGGAGGCGCGCGTCGAAGTGCTCGCGGAATTGGACGCTGAGCGGGTCGAACTCGACCAATTGACCTCCAAAGTGGTGGCAGCCGGCCTTGCGACCTGGGCGCTCGGCGACGAAAGCCGTTTGATCGTGCGCGGCCAGTCGAACCTGCTGGATGATGTCTCGGCCCTGGGGGATTTGGAGCGCATCCGCTCGCTCTTCCAAGTGCTGGAAGCGCGCGAAACCATGGTCCGCCTGCTCGATGCCACCACGGCGGCTGAGGGCGTGAAGATCTACATCGGTGCGGAAAACCCGCTGTTCCAATCCGGCGGGGCGGCGATGATCATCGCCCCACTCAGCGATGGCCGCGAACGCGTGGTCGGTGCGATCGGGGTGGTTGGGCCGACCCGATTGAACTACGCCCGCATCATTCCCATGGTTGACTACACGGCCAAAGTGATCGGCCGCCTGCTTCGCTAACCCTCCCCCCCTGTTCGAGGATCCTCATGACTGAGACGCCCGAGCCCACGCCTGTGTCTGAACCCGAAGAGTTGCCGATCCTCGACACCAGTGCGGAGCGGATTGCTCAGCTGGAAGCCGAAGTGGCGGCCATGAAGGATCAGGCTCTGCGCGCCCTCGCCGAGGCTGAAAACCTGCGCCGTCGCACGGACCGGGAAAAGGAAGACGCGCAGAAGTACGCCGTGTTCCGCTTCGCCCGCGATCTGGTGACCGTGGCGGACGACTTGTCGCGCGCGATTGCCGCTGCCCCCACCGAAGGGGAGGCTGCCGGCAACCTGATCGAAGGCGTGGCCGCAACCGAACGCGCGCTGATCAGCACCTTCGAGCGCCACGGTATCCGCCGGGTCGACCCGGCGCTCGGTGAGCGCTTCGATCCCAACATCCACGAAGCGATGTTTGAGATGCCGAGTGCCGACCAGCCGGCCGGCACGGTGTTGCAGGTGGTGCGCGCCGGCTTTGTCATCCACGACCGGCTGCTGCGCGCAGCCCAAGTGGGTGTCTCCAAAGGTGGCGAGGGTGCCCAGAAGATCGACACCACGGCCTAGAAAGCAGACGACCATGGACGGCCTGGCAGCGATTTCCCACCAGATCTGGGACATGAAGTACCGGTTCAAGCACCCGGACGGCACGCCCATCGATCAGTCGATCGAGGACACCTGGACGCGCATCGCCCGGGCCTTGGCCGAACCAGAAGCCGACCCGCAGCGCTGGGAGGCGGAGTTCTACTCCGCCCTCGACGGGTTTCGCTTTCTGCCCGCCGGGCGCATCGTGGCCGGTGCGGGCACCGAACGCGCGGTGACCTTGTTCAACTGCTTCGTGATGGGGCAGGTGCCGGACAGTATGGGCGGCATCTTCGACAACTTGAAGGAAGCTGCCCTCACCCTGCAGCAGGGCGGCGGCATCGGCTACGACTTCTCCACCCTGCGCCCCAAGGGTGCACCGGTGCATGGGGTCGGGGCGGATGCGTCCGGC
>JAAFHH010000254.1 GCA_013297545.1 Alphaproteobacteria bacterium | reverse complement strand
GAAACGCTTCAGCGCCTGGTCGACGCGAACCCGGACGATGCCCAGGCCGCGCGCGACCTCTCCGTCTCGCTCATCAAGCTCGGTGATTTCTACCTCCGCCGCGGACAGGCGGGCGACGCCGAGCGCGCGCTGGCAGCCTATGAACAGAGCCGCGATACGCATCAGCGCCTGGTCGATGCGAATCCGGACGATGCCCAGGCCGCGCGCGACCTCTCCGTCTCGCTGAACAAGCTCGGTGATTTCTACCTGCGCCGCGGACAGGCGGGCGACGCCGAGCGCGCGCTGGCAGCCTATGAACAGAGCCGCGATACGCGTCAGCGCCTGGTCGACGCGAACCCGGACGATGCCCAGGCCGCACGCGACCTCTCCGTCTCGCTGGAACGGCTTGCCATGGTGTTGCTGCAAGGCGGGGAGCATGCCGATCCAGCAGTCGCCCAAACACTGATCGAGCGGGCGTTCGCCCTTCGCTCAGCGATTGCTGAAGGTAACCCAGACAGCGAAGAGCTCGCTCGAGAAGCGATTGTCACGGCGGGCCAGTTGGTTGCAGCATACGCTGCGGCGAAGAATATTCCTGCAGCGGAAGCAGTGTTTCAGAAACTGGCTGCCAACATCATTGTGTACTTTAAGCGCGGGTTCGAGGTTCACCCTCAGGTCGCCGAACTCGCGAAGCAGATCGGCCTCACTGAAGAGCCGTCCGAAGAATAGCGGAAGCAAATCAGCGATCTCCCTATGCCGTCTTAGCCCGGTGATCCAGCTACTCCGCCGGATACGCCAGGCACGCCCGGATATCCTCAGCGGTGAGGTCTGGATACTCCGCCAGCACCTCTTCAACACTATCCCCGCCCGCCAGCACCGCCAGCACATCGACCACGCGAATGCGCAGGTCGCGCACGCACGGTTGGCCGTGGCAGCGATCGGCATTGATCGTGATCCGGGAGGGTTCTGGCGGAGAGCTCATCATCCACCCGCGTGTCTCGGAAGATACTGGTCGGAGCGGCGGGATTCGAACCCACGACCCTCAGACCCCCAGTCTGATGCGCTACCAGGCTGCGCTACGCTCCGACCCCCGGCTTGCGCCGGAGTGCGGACATTAACCGCACCCCAGCAGCCACGCAAGGATCAGGTGTTGCGCAGGAGACTGTCGCGGATCGCCTCGAGGTCCGCGATGGCACCACGCACGCTGTCGCGCCAGGCGGGGTCGCTGCGCGGGGTGGCGACCGGGGCGGCGGGGCGCGGAGCGGCGATCGGCACCGGCGCGGCTTCGGCGGTGGCTGGCAGCACGGATTCTGGGGCCAGCAGGCTGATGGTGCTTGGGGCCGGTGCCGGCGTTGCAACGACCGGTGTCGGCAGGCCGGGGCCGGGCACGGCGGCAATATCGTCCGGGTCCGTCGCCTTGCCACCGCGCAGCAGCTTTTGGACGCCCTTGATCGTGTAGCCGTTGGTGTACAGCAGTTCCTTGATCCGGCGCAGCAGCTCCACGTCTTCGGGGCGGTAGTAGCGCCGGCCACCGCCGCGTTTCAGCGGTTTGATCTGGGGGAATTTGCTCTCCCAGAACCGCAGCACGTGCGGGGGCACATCCAGTTCGGTTGCGACTTCGCTGATCGTGCGGAAGGCAGCCGCAGACTTCGCCGCGCGGCGGGGGCTTGCTTCCACCAGATCGAGCTCGCTCTCCACAGGATCCGCGTAGGCGCGGCCGGTTACCCCGTCCATCACCTAGCGCTCAGCTTGGACGGCAGGGCCGTCGTTAATGCGGTTTTTCAGCACGTGGCTCGGCCGGAACACCAACACCTGGCGCGGCAGGATCGGCACTTCCTCACCAGTCTTCGGATTGCGGCCAATGCGCCGGCCCTTGGAGCGGACCTGGAAGCTACCGAAGGAGGAGATCTTCACCATCTCGCCGCGCGCCAGCGCGTCGCCGATTTCGCGCAAGACGGACTCCACCAAATCGGCAGATTCGTTCCGGCTGAGCCCAACTTCTTGGTAAACGGCCTCGCTCAACTGCGCGCGCGTGACGGTGGTGTCTGCCATCGAGCCCGGCTCCCGGATGCCCCGGCGCGCCAACTGCGGCCTGAGTTCATGCGAAGTGTAAGCACGAACCGAGAAAACCGTCAATTCCAAAGGGATGCGGCGCGGGCCTCGTGTTGCACTTCGTGTAACAGATCTAACTCTACAGCCGGGCGAGCACCGAACCCCAGGTGAAGCCAGCCCCCATCGCCTGCATCAGCACCAGGTCGCCGGGGCGAATGCGGCCATCGCCGATCGCCTCAGTCAGCGCCAGTGGGATTGATGCGGCCGATGTATTGGCGTGGTCCGCGACGGTGGAGACGAAGCGCTCCATCGGCAGCTCCAAGCGCTTGCCGATCGCATCGATGATGCGCTGGTTCGCCTGGTGCGGCACGATCCAGTCGATCTCTTCCGGTGTCAGGCCTGATGCTGCGATCGCGGTCAGCGCACTGTCCGCCATGTTCTGCACCGCGTGCTTGAACACTTCCTTGCCGTCCATCCGGACATGACCAACCAGCGGGCTGGAGGACGGCCCGCCATCGACCTTGAGGGCGTCGTAGCCCCGGCCATCGGTGTAGATGTGGCAGGTCAGCAGGCCGTGATCGGCGGTGGTACCCGTGCCCGTCTCGCCCTGCAGCAGCACCGCTCCTGCCCCGTCGCCGAACAGCACGCAGGTGCCGCGGTCAGTCCAGTCGAGGATGCGGGAATTGGTTTCCGCCCCGATCACCAGCACGCGACCGGCTTGGCCCGTGCGGATCAGGCTGTCGGCCATGGTCAGGCCGAAGATGAAGCCGGAACACACAGCCGCGATGTCGAAGGCAAAACCGCGGGTCATGCCGAGCTTCGCCTGCACGCGGGCGGCGGTCGCCGGGTAGGTGTTGTCCGGGGTTGAGGTCGCGAGCACGATCGCGTCGACATCGTCGACCGTGAGGCCGGCGCTCTCGATCGCTTGGGCAGCGGCCGCAGTTGCCAGATCAGAGGTCAGCTGGCCCTCAGCCGCGACGTGGCGCTGGCGGATGCCGGTGCGCTGGCGGATCCAGGCGTCTGAGGTGTCGATGCGCGCGGACAGATCGTCGTTGCTCACCACCGCTTCGGGCAGATAGCGGCCCCAGCCGATGATCCTGGCGCGCCGCATCAGCTGGCTGCCACCACCGGCGGGGTGTCGGCGGCCAAGTCGCCGCGGATGCGGTCGAGGAAGCCGTGCACCACCATGTCGACCGCGACACCGACGGCATTGGCAAAGCCAAGCGCATCGGTGCCGCCGTGGGATTTCACCGCGATGCCGTTGAGGCCCAGCAGGATGGCGCCGTTGTAGCGGCGCGGATCAACCCGCTCGCGGAATTTCGCAAACGCGGGCCGAGCGAAGATGTAGCCGATCTTGGCGAGCAAGGAGGCGCGGAAGCTGTCCTTCAAGAAGCCGGAGATCAGGCGTGCCGTGCCCTCAGCAGTCTTGAGGGCGACATTGCCGGTGAAGCCATCGGTCACCACCACGTCAACGGTGCCGGCTGCGATGTCATCGCCTTCGACAAAGCCTAGGAACTGGGCGCCAAGCGCACCATCGCGCAGCACTTGGGCGGCGATGCGCAACTCCTCCCGACCCTTCTGGTCTTCGGCCCCAACGTTCAGCAAGCCGACACTCGGCCGGCTGAGACCGAGGACGGAGCGCGCGAACGCGTCGCCCAGTTGGGCGAACTGCACCAGGTTGCGGGCATCACAATCAACGTTCGCGCCGAGGTCGAGCATCACGCTCTCGCCGCGCGCCGTTGGGAAGAAGGAGGCGATGGCTGGCCGATCAACCCCCGGCAAGGTGCGCAACGCGAACTTCGCCATCGCCATCAGCGCACCGGTGTTGCCGGCGGAGACAGCGGCCTGCGCCTCGCCTTCCGCCACCGCGTCGAGGGCAAGGCGCATGGACGATCCGCGGCCCTGGCGCAGCGCGATGGACGGTTTGGCGTCCGCTGCCACCACCACATCGGTGTGCCGGATCGTCGCGACCTTGGCGAGCTTGGGCGCGCGGGCGAGCAACGGCTCGATCGCCGACTTCGGGCCGAACAGCAGGAAATCGACGAAGGGGAAGCGTTCGCGCGCGATCTCCGCGCCCTTGACCACCACCTCTGGGGCGTGGTCGCCACCCATGGCATCCAAGGCGAGCGTGATCCGCGTCACTGAAGTTTCCCTCACCCGCCCCGTAGACTTCAGCGCGCCGTCGCGCCGAACCGTTTACGCTTGCGCCGCTGCCTGCACGACCTCGCGACCATCGTAGTGGCCGCAATGGCCGCAGACGTGGTGCGGGCGCTTCAACTCACCGCAGTTCGAGCATTCGGTGTAAGCCGAGCCCGTGAGCGCGTGGTGGGAACGCCGCATGTTGCGACGCGACTTGGAGGTTTTCTTCTTCGGGACGGCCATGGCTGCAACTCTAATAGACTGCGGGCAGTGCTGTCGACCGGCCGAGTGACCGGGCGCCCTACCCTAGCGACAACGCCACCCCGCCGTCAGCGACGTATTCGCTCCCGGTGCGTGGCAAGGGCGCGAGATAACGCCAAAGCGGGGGTCGCGGTCAAGCCTCTCCGCCGCCCAGCTTCAACTTGGCCAGACTGGCGAAGGAAGATGGCACCTGACGTTCCGGTTCTGGCGCGTCGCCCGCGTCTTCAATGATGTCGACGAACGCGATCCCGGGGGCGCGCGGATAGGGATCAAGCGCCAAGGACAGCGCTTGGGCCACAATCTCCCCCAGATCGAGGGCATCGCTCTCCAGCGGTTCGGGATCATCGAGGCCGCTGACGTCGATCTCTTGGGCCGCCACCGCGGCTGCGGGTGCGAAGGACAGGTCGATCGCCTCCGCCACCGATGCGGCAAACGGCTCCAGCGTGACGACGCAGGTCTGTTGCACTTGGGCGGTGAGGTTGCCGGCGACCGCGATCAACGCACCCTGGCGCCGACGGCGGACCGACAGGATCGCGGACAGCGCATCGATCGCGACCAGGTCGAATCGCGCTGCCAGCAGGCTGCGCGTCTCGGCATCGGCGGTGAGGCGAAACTCGTCGCCACGGGCGTCGATGCGATCGAGGGCGAGCGGCTGTGACCAGGTCCAGTTCATGGGCAGACCTTATCCCAAGCGCGGGCGGGATCGCACGCCATTGCGTCATCCACCGCGACCAGATAACGCCCCAAAGCGTCGACTGCTGCATCCGGCACGGTCTCCAGCGTGCCATAGGCATTGCGCTTGAGCGCGTCGGCCATCAGCGCAGGGTCCGCCAACGCGGCTTCGTAAGCCGCGACCCGGCCATAGAACGCGCGTGCCATCTCTTTGATCCGGTTGCCGACCACGACGTCGGAGACGCCGAGCTCACGCAGCGACTGATCCATATCCCGGAACATCAAATCGAACAGCGCTTGCCCCAAGGCGGGCTGATCCTTGCGGTGACGCAGGATCAAAAAGAC
>JAAFHH010000253.1 GCA_013297545.1 Alphaproteobacteria bacterium | reverse complement strand
CCGGTTCAGCAGCGGCCGCGAGCCGGCGGATGCGGTCTACCGCGCGTTCTTTTTGGCTGTCGCTCTTCAACTGCCCGCACGCCGCCAGAATGTCGCGCCCGCGCGGCGTGCGCACGGGCGAGGCGTAGCCGGCCGCATTTACGATGTCCGCAAACGTCTCGATCGTGCGGCCCGACGAACACTCATAGGGGGCACCCGGCCAGGCGTTGAACGGGATCATGTTCACCTTGGCTGGAATGCCGTCCAACAGCTTGACCAAGGCGCGCGCATCGGCCGGGCTGTCGTTCACGCCCTTCAGCATCACATACTCAAACGTGATGCGCCGCGCGTTGGAGAGGCCGGGGTAGCGCCGGCAGGCATCCAGCAGTTCCGCGATCGGGTACTTGCGATTGAGCGGCACCAGCACATCGCGCACCTCATCGGTGACCGCGTGCAGCGAAATCGCGAGGTTGACGCCGAGGTCCTGGCCGCAACGCTCGATCATCGGTACGACGCCAGAAGTCGACAGCGTGATCCGCCGTTTGGAGATCGAAATCCCCTCCTGGTCCATCACGATCCGCATGGCCTTCGCCACCGCGTCGTAGTTATAGAGCGGCTCGCCCATGCCCATCAGCACGATGTTCGACAGCAAGCGCCCGTCCGGCGGCGAGGGCCATTCGCCCAAAGCATCGCGGGCAAGCAGCACTTGGCCGACGATTTCGCCAGAGGTCAGGTTGCGCACCAGTTTCATCGTGCCGGTGTGGCAGAACGTACAGGTCAGCGTGCAGCCAACTTGGGAGGAGACGCACAAGGTGCCGCGGTCACTCTCCGGGATGTGGACGGCTTCGATCTCGTTGCCATCCGCACAGCGCAGCAGCCACTTGCGGGTGCCATCGCTGCTCTCCAAGTGCTTGGAAACCGCCGGCCGGCCGACGATGAACCGCTCCGCCAAGGCGGCGCGCAGGTCCTTGTGTAGGGTCGACATACGAGCGAAGTCGGTGGCACCCCGGTGGTACATCCAGTGCCACAGCTGCTTGGCGCGAAACGCTGGCTGACCGATCTCCGCCAAGGCTGCCGTCAGCTCCGCCCGGTCGAGCCCGATCAGCGACGGCATGGCGGCTGCGGGCAGCGCACGGTCAGCAACAGCAACATCAGGGCGAACAGGGGCGGCGGTCATCGGGCAGCTTTCGGGGGATCGGTACGGGGTAGATGGGGCGCACCATAGGCGATTGCAGCCCACTCACGCAAATCGCCTTGGCCCGCGGCCTTGAAACCAGTACCGCTTGGCGCTGGAGATACACTCGGGGGACAGGATGATTGGGGATACGCTGGCCGTTGACGTGCTGCGCGGCGATCTGGTGGAAAGCCAACACCGGGTGATGGCGGTGATCGCCGATGCCAGTGGCGCGGTGCGGGCGGCCTGGGGTGATCCGGATCGGGCGGTGTTTGCGCGCTCTGCCATCAAGCCGGTGCAGGCGTTGCCGCTGGTCGAAACCGGGGCGGCCGATCGCTTTGGGCTCGAGGCGAAGCACATCGCGCTTGCCTGCTCGTCCCACATGGGGGAGCCGGAGCATGGCGAGACGGTGCTCGCCTGGCTGCAGCACATTGGTCTGGGTGAGAGCGACCTCGCCTGCGGCAGCCACGATCCGTTGAACCTGGGCGCTGCCTACGATCTGGTGCGCGCGGGTGTGGCCGCGACTGCGAGCCGTAACAATTGTTCGGGCAAGCACACCGGGTTCCTGACCACGGCGGTCCATTGCGGCGATCCGGTCGCCGGTTACCTCGACCACGCCCACCCGGTGCAGCAGCGCGTGCTCGCGGTGATGAGTGCGATGAGCGGGTTTGACTGCCGCACGGCCGCCTACGGCATCGATGGCTGCGGTATCCCAGCGGTTGCCACGCCGCTCAGCAGCATTGCGGTGGCGATGGCACGCCTCGATGACCCGGTCGGCCAGCCGCCGGCCCGCGCGGCCGCCGCGCGCCGGATTGTTGAGGCGATGGCAGCGGAGCCGTTCTACGTCTCCGGCACCGGCATGACGCCCACCCGCACTATGGCGGTGGCAGGGGCCCGCACGGTGGTGAAAACCGGGGCCGAGGGGGTCTACACCGCCTGTTTGCGCGGGCGCGGCCTCGGCATTGCGATCAAAGCCGTCGACGGGGCGGAGCGGGGGGCAGCACTTACAGTCCTGCAGCTGTTGGATGCGCTCGGTGCGTTCGACGCTGCCGCCGCCGAGGCGTTGGCGGATCTGCTGCAGCCGACCTTGCACAACCGTGCCGGTGCCGCCGTCGGTGGCTTGCGGCTCGCGAGCGACCTAGAGATCCGGTTCTAGCGCGATGACGGCTGCCAGCGACATCCCCGAACACGGCTGGATCGCTGGCTTGCCGCAGCCCTTCAAGGCGTGGGCGCGGCTGTCCCGGCTTGACCGGCCGATCGGCACCTGGCTGTTGTTGTTTCCGTGCTGGTGGGGCCTGGCACTGGTCGGCAGTGCTGAGGCCTGGCTCTATGGCGCCATGGCGATTGGCGCGCTGGTCATGCGCGGGGCCGGCTGCACCGTGAACGACATCGTCGACCGAGATTTTGACCGGCTGGTCGCGCGCACCGCCACCCGGCCGTTACCGGCGGGGGAGATTGGGCTCGCAGGCGCCCTCGTTTGGCTCGGCCTGCAGCTGCTGGTCGGTCTGGCGATCCTGCTCTCGCTCGGTGTGACGGCGATTGGGTTTGGCGTCGCGTCCCTGGTGCTGGTGGTGAGCTACCCGTTCATGAAGCGGATCACCTGGTGGCCGCAGGCGGTGCTGGGCCTTGCGTTTAACTGGGGCGCGCTGCTGGCACCATCCGCGGTGTTGGGGCCAGCGCTGCTCGATGATCTGCTGCCGGTGCTGCTGCTCTATGCGGGCGGGATCGCCTGGACGCTCGGCTACGACACGATCTACGCCCATCAGGACAAGGAGGATGACGCCCGCATCGGTGTGAAATCGACCGCCCGGCGCTTGGGCGACCGCTCGCGCGGCTGGATCTCTGGCTTCTACGCCGTGGCGATCCTGGCCTGGGGTGCTGCGCTCGTGAGCGCTGGCCTCCACCCGGTCGGCCTGCTGGTGCTGGCGGCGGCAGCGGGGCTGTTCGCCCATCAAGTGCGCACCGTTGCGTTTGACGACCCAGCCTCGTGTGGTGCCGCGTTTCGCGCCAACACCCGGATCGGCTGGTTGGTGCTGGCTGCCTTCGCCGTGGGCGCCGCTTTGTGAGCGCCGAGGCGTTCATTCGGCGTGAGACAAAACTTGGGCGTCCTTCCTTGGTTCCGGAACTTGAACTCTACCTCGCAGACGAGGCCGTGCCGCTCTGGCACGCGACCGAGGTTGATCTCGCGCGCGACAACCTGCCGCCACCCTACTGGGCGTTCGCCTGGCCCGGCGGCCAGGCCCTCGCCCGCTTGATCCTCGACCAACCGGATCTGGTTCAGGGCAAGCGCGTGGTGGATTTCGGTGCCGGGTCCGGCATCGCGAGCCTGGCGGCGGCGAAGGCCGGGGCGGCCTCCGTGCTCGCGGCCGACATCGATGCCTACGCAGCGGCGGTGATCCAGTTGAATGCCGGCGCCAATGGTCTCACCCTTGAGGTGACGACGGCGGACATCAGCCAGAGCCCGTTCGTCGGTGACGTGCTGCTGATCGGCGACATGTGCTATGAGCGCGGTCTCGCGGCGGCAGTACTCGGCTGGGCGCGACCGGCGGCACGGGCAAGCCTGGTGCTGCTGGCGGACCCTGGCCGGGCCTACCAGCCGACCGACGGTCTGGTCGAAGTGGCGCGCTACACCGTGCCGACCAGCCGCGACTTGGAAGATCGTTTGGAGCGGATCGTCACGATCTGGCGCCTGTTGGAGTGAGGGACTGCTGATGACCGCCTTGCCAAGCTTTGCCGATGTCCGCGCTGTTCATGATGCGATCCGGGCCGCGACCGTGCCGACGCCGTGTCTGCACTCCCGCACCTTGTCGGAGATCTGCGGGGCAGAAATCTGGCTGAAGTTCGAAAACCACCAGTTCATCGGCGCGTTCAAGGAACGCGGTGCAGTCGCCAAGCTTTCGAAGCTGACGGCAGCCGAGCGGGCGGCCGGGGTGATCGCGATGTCGGCTGGCAACCACGCGCAAGCGGTTGCCTACCACGCCAAGCGCCTCGGCATCCGGGCGGTCATCGTCATGCCGGCGTTCACGCCGTTTTCCAAAGTTCAACGCACCCGCGACCATGGTGCCGAAGTGGTGCTGGCCGGCGAGACTCTGGCCGAAGCCGGTGCAGCCGCACGGACACGCGCTGCGGCCGATGGCCTTATCTTCGTGCACCCCTACGATGATCCCTGGATTGTCGCGGGCCAAGGCACGGTCGCGATCGAAATGCTCGATGCCGCCCCCGATCTCGACACGCTGGTGATCCCGGTCGGGGGTGGCGGCTTGATCGCAGGGGCGGCGCTTGCCGGCCAATCCCTGAAGCCGGACTTGCAGGTGTTCGGCGTCGAGGTTGACAGCTACGCCGCCTGTGCCCAGCGCCTGGCAGGTGTCGATGTCAACTGCGGTGGGGCGACGATCGCTGAGGGCATCGCTGTCCGCGACATCGGCGCGGTGCCGTTCGCCATCATCGAACAGCGGGTCGCGGGCGTGGTCACGGTCAGCGATGCGGATATTGAGCGCGCGATCGCACTGCTGGTGGAGGTCGAAAAAACCGTGGTCGAGGGTGCAGGTGCCGCTGGCCTCGCAGCATTGCTGGTCCACCCGGAGCGGTTTCGCGGCCGGCGGGTCGGCGTGATCTTGTGCGGCGGCAACATCGACAGCCGCATGCTCGCCTCGATCTTGATGCGCACCATGGTGCGCGATGGCCGGATCTTGCGCCTCGACATCGCGATTGCTGATCGGCCGGGTGCGCTCGCCGACATCGCCCGCATCATCGCGGCCGAGGGTGGCAATATCCTGGAAGTGCAGCACGAACGCCTGTTCGCCGTCGATAGCGCCAAGGCCGCCGCCCTTGAGGTCACCATCGAAGCGATGGACCGCGCCCATGGCGACCGCCTGACCGCCTGCTTGGTGGCCGGCGGCTACGGCATCATCCGGCGATGATCGGCATCATCGGTGCGGGGATCGCCGGCCTCGCCGCCGCCCAAGTGCTGGTGGCGGCGGGCCGTGCGGTCACGCTGCTCGACAAAGGCCGCGGTCTCGGCGGGCGCTTGGCGACCCGGCGCAGCGATTTTGGGCCGTTCGATCACGGCGCGCAGTACCTGACGGCCCGGGATCCAAAGTTTGTTTTGGAACTGGAACGATGGCAGGCAGCGGGAGCCGCCGCACGCTGGGACGCCCGCTTCGTCAAAGGGACACCGGGCGCACTGGCACCCGTCACGGCCGAGCGCTACGTCGGCACACCCGGCATGAGTTCGATTGCGAAACAGATGGCTCTCGACCTGACAGCGCCCCTCCCCCCGCAAGCGGGGGGAGGCTGGGAGGG
>JAAFHH010000252.1 GCA_013297545.1 Alphaproteobacteria bacterium | reverse complement strand
GCGGGCGACGTAGCACATCTCGTCCAGGCTCGGCGTGATCAGGCCGCTGAGGCCAATGATATCGACCTGGTGCTTCTTCGCTTCTTCCAAAATCTTGGCGGCCGACACCATGACACCGAGGTCGATCACCTCGAAGTTGTTACACTGCAGCACCACGCCAACGATGTTCTTGCCGATGTCGTGGACATCGCCCTTCACCGTCGCCATCAAGATCTTGCCGTTGGTCTTGGCAACTTCGCCGCTGAGCGCCTTTTCGGCTTCGATGTAGGGCAGCAGGTAGGCAACCGCCTTTTTCATCACGCGGGCCGATTTCACCACCTGGGGCAGGAACATCTTGCCGGCCCCAAACAAGTCGCCGACGACATTCATGCCGTCCATCAGCGGGCCTTCGATCACGGCGAGCGGGCGCGGCAGGCCAGCGCGGGCTTCTTCCGTATCGGCATCGATATGATCGGTGATGCCGTGCACCAACGCGTGCACCAAGCGGTCGCGCACCGGGGCATCGCGCCACTTCAGGTCCTGCACCTTCTCTGCCGTCGCCCCGCCCTTGAAGCGATCAGCAATCGCGAGCAGCCGGTCGGTCGCGTCCGCGCGGCGGTTCAGCAGCACATCCTCAACCGCATCGCGCAGTTCCAGCGGGATATCGTCATAGACCGGCAGTGCGCCGGCATCGACGATGCCCATGTCCATGCCGGCCGGGATCGCGTGGTAGAGGAACACGCCGTGCATCGCCTGGCGCACGGTGTTGTTGCCCCGGAACGAGAAGGAGATGTTGGACAGGCCCCCCGACACATGGGCGTGCGGCAGGTTGGCTCTGATCCAGCGGGTCGCTTCGATGAAGGCGATGGCGTAGTCATTGTGTTCTTCGATGCCGGTCGCGACCGCGAAGATGTTCGGGTCGAACACGATGTCTTCGGGCGGAAACCCCACCTGTTCGACCAGGATCTTGTAGGCGCGGGCACAGATCTCGGTCTTGCGGGTGATGGTGTCGGCCTGGCCCTGTTCATCGAACGCCATCACGACGACGGCGGCACCATAGCGGCGCACCAGGCGTGCCTGGCGGATGAATTCTTCCTCGCCTTCTTTCATGCTGATCGAATTGACGATCGCTTTGCCCTGCACGCACTTCAGGCCCGCTTCGATGATCGACCATTTCGAGCTGTCGATCATCACCGGCACACGCGCAATGTCCGGCTCGCCCGCGATCAAGTTCAGGAAGCGCACCATGGCGCCTTCGCTGTCGAGCATCCCCTCGTCCATGTTGACGTCGATGATCTGCGCACCGCTCTCAACCTGCTGGCGCGCGACATCGAGGGCACCTTCGAAGTTGCCCTCCAAGATCAGCTTCTTGAACTTGGCCGAGCCCGTGACGTTGGTGCGTTCGCCAATATTGACGAACACGGCGCGCGGGGTCTGTTGGGTCTCTAGGCTCACCGCACGCATTCCTTAGAAGGCTGGCATTTCGAACGGCTCAAGGCCGGACAGACGCAGGCGGATCGGACGGTCCGGCACCGCCCGCGGGGCAAGACCGCGCACGGCATCGGCAATCGCGCGGATATGGTCTGGCGTGGTGCCACAGCAGCCACCAACGATGTTGACCAGCCCCGACGTCGCCCACTCGCGCAAGTGCGCGGCCGTGGTGTGGGGTGGCTCGTCATAGCCGCCGAATTCGTTCGGCAACCCAGCGTTCGGGTAGCTGGACACCAGGATATCCGCCACGCGCGACAGTTCCGCCACGTAGGGCCGCATCAGATCGGCCCCGAGGGCGCAGTTGAGGCCGACCGAGAACGGCCGGGCGTGGCGCACCGAATTCCAGAACGCTTCCGTCGTCTGACCCGACAAGGTGCGGCCAGAGCGATCAGTGATCGTGCCGGAAATCATCACCGGCAGGCGCGCCCCCGTGGCCTCAAAGTACTCATCGATCGCGAACAGGGCGGCCTTGGCGTTCAGCGTGTCGAAGATCGTCTCCACCAGCAGCAGATCCGCCCCGCCCTCGACCAGACCGCGCGTCGCCTCGACATAAGCCACACGCAGCTCATCAAAGGTGACGTTGCGCGCACCCGGATCATTGACATCGGGGGAGATCGAGCCGGTTTTCGACGTCGGCCCCAAGGCACCAGCGACCCAGCGCATCTGGCCGTCTGCGGCCTCCGCATCGTCCGCTGCCGCCCGCGCCAGCACGGCACCAGCGAAGTTGATCTCATAGGCCAAGTGCGACAGATCGTAGTCCGACTGGCTGACCGAGGTGGCGTTGAAGGTGTTGGTCTCAACGATGTCAGCACCGGCCGCGAAGTACTCGGCATGCAGACCGCGGATGATGTCCGGCCGGGTCAGGTTCAACAGGTCGTTGTTGCCCTGCAGATCCTTGTGGTGATTGCCGAACCGGCCGCCGCGAAAGTCTGCCTCGCCCAAGCGGTGGGTTTGGATCATCGACCCCATGGCGCCATCGAGCACGAGGATGCGCGTCTCAGCAGCACGCTCGAGGGCTGCAATGCGGGTCTCACGGGTGTCTGCCATGGTCGCCTCCCTGGGATATGCGGATATAAACATATCCTTATGTCCCCTGTCCAGTGCGGACATGAAAAAACCCCCGCCGGGTTAATCCGACGGGGGTTTTCTTCTGTTCGACGGTTAGACCGGCTGGACGGCCGAGAGCACCCAGGCCTGGCCGGTGACGCGCACGAAGGTCCACACTTCGGTGCGTTCCTGCGCCATGTCGCGGTTGCCTTCGATCACACGGCCACTGCGGTCTTCGATCCAATCGCGGGCAGTCCAGCGCATGGCGACGGTGGCGTACTGACGCGCGCCCTCGGCCCAGGCTTCGGCGAGGTCACCCTGGAGCAGCTTGCCGTCTTCCTGGTGGTTGACCTGGCCGGCGGCCGCCATCCGGTCGAGTTCCTCGGTGAAGTATCCCAGCATTTCCGGCGTGGTCAGGCGGGCGAGCGATGCCTTGTCCTGGATCGTCCAAGCCATCTGGATCCGGCCGAGCAGTTCTTCAAACGCCTGGAAGTCTTCCGGGCCAACGCCGATCTCGTCGCGGTTAGCCGGCGCGCCAACCCCACCACCGCCGGAGCGATGGGTGAAGTCCGGCGTGCCGCCGACCTGCGGCAGACCAGCATACGCGGCCTGGTTCTGCGTCGCGGGCGAGCGGCGGCGCAGCAGGCGCATGACCAAGAACACGATACCGCCGATCAGGGCGACCTGTAGCAGCAAGCCCAGCATCCCGGCCATCGAGCCGAGGCCTTCAAACAAGCCACCGCCCATCATCATGCCGATCAGGCCCGCACCAAGCAGACCGCCCATCATGCCGGCCATGAAGGGATTGCGCTGGAACCAGCTGCCCTGTGCGGGAGCGGCCGCCGCCGCACCGGGGCGCTGCGCCGTCGCCGGGGTCGTCTGGGTGCGCTGCACGGGCGCGGCGGCCGGAGCGGTCTGGGTCGGCGGGGCGGCCTGCTGGGTGCGCGCACCGCGGCTACCCGCACCACCACCACCGCTTGAGCGTGCGGCGGCTTCCGCGAGCGCTGGGGCAAACGCCAACACAGCGGCCAGCGCCAAGCCGAGCCAACGCGAAGAACCTGTCTTAGACATACTGCCTCCCAAGGGATCGTGGAGCGATCTCGTGCACTAATGTAGGGGCGCACCTGCTCCGCTAAAAGCCCCCCCTCTGCAACTGCCACAAAACCGGCCACGGCAACGGCGCCCATAAGGGGGTGCGCAGCCCGGCTGCACGCAACACCCGGGCGATCCATTCGTTGCAGGTGAGGACGGCGCTGTAGTGACCAGTCCCCCGGTAGAACACATCAACCGGCCCATAGCCGCTGCCCAGGATCGGCTGCACCTGGCCATTGCCGTCCCGGGCAAAGCCGACGCTGATCGCTCCCGCCAGCTGGTGGTAGCGATCCTCCGGCAGGGTGATTGCGATCCCGCCGCCCTGCCAGGCCCGGGTCACCCGCATCACCGTCGGGCCGCTGCCAGTCAGCGCGGTGACCGCCGTGCTGAGCTGCAGATCCGCCCAGGTCGGTGTCGAGAGGTAGAACCCGGCGTCGCCCCAGCCGAATCCAATCAAGGGTGCGTCGTCGCGCGGCACCGCCAGGTGCTCCGGCAACAGGTCGCGCTGCCAATCGATACCGGCCGCTTCGACCGGCAGCAGCAGGTCCAGATGCACCCCGTTGGATACGAGGTAGACCGTTATCCCTTGCGATGGTGTGACACCGCGATCACCAGAGCGGGGGATCAGCCCGGCTGCGACCATTGCGCCGGCAAAAAACAGCACCACCAGCACGGCTGCAGCCACCGCCCGGAACAGTATTCGAATCAACACCTTCATCGCACACCCTACACAAGTGCTTGAAGCATCACGAGAAATTCACAGCCCCGAGCCGTTTGACTCCGCTGGGAAACCTGATACGTCAGCACCATGGCGAAAGCACGGCTGGCGGCTGCGCTTGCCCTTGCGCTGTTGCCCCAAGCAGCAGACGCACGGTCAATCGGTGCCGCCCACGAACAGTGGATCGAGGTGAAATCCGGCGAAGGCTCCATCGTCGGCTTCGTCGTCGCGCGCCACGGCCGCTATGAAGCCCGCGACCGCGATGGCCGGCTGCTCGGCTTCTGGACCCTCGCCCAACTGCACACGACCGACGTCAGCGGCCGCTCGCTCGGCTTCGGGAACTTGACGCTCAAAGTCGTGGTCGACAACGCACGCCGCCGCGGGCTGTTGCCGCCGGAATAACCGGTCACGCGCCCAGCGCTTGGAAGGCGACCAGCCCCGCTGTGCTGAACATCAAGGTCCGCCCCTGGCGCGTCGCCCAGCCACGGTCCAGCACCGCACTGGCAATCGCCGCCCCGGCACTGCCGGCGAGGTGGGGTTGGCGCTGGCTCCAGTCGAGACACGCCCGGCAGACCGGGCGCTTCGATTGTTCGAGGGTTGGCACGTCAATGCCCCAGGCCACCAGCTCGCCGCGGCCCCGGGGGGAGAGCGCAATGCCATCCGCACTCGCCACCACGGCACCGGTTGCGACCAACCGGCCGTAGAGCCCGACCCCGACTTCGCCAGCGATGTGGTCGTAGCAGACCCGTGCGAATCGGAGCGCGGGGTCCCGCGGCCCGGTACGCGTGCGCCGGTGTCCCAGGCGGGTCGCGAGGTCGCCCAGCCGTTCGATCAGCTCGGCGACATCTGGTCCACTCAGGCGGTAGTAGCGGTGGCGGCCTTGGGCGGCGATCTCTAGGAGCCCGCCCTCAAGCAGCTTGGCCAAGTGGCTGCTGGCCGTCGCCGGCGTCACACCGGCCTCTCGCGCGAGTTCGCCGGCGGTGAGCGCCACGCCGGCCATCAGGGCTGCCACCATGTTGGCGCGCGCCGGATCACCAATCAGGTGGGCGACGGCGGCAATGTCGGGTCCATCTTTCATGGCGGCAGTATACCCAATCGGCGCTGGCAATGGTTCGATCCGCATCGAAGCATCCTCGCCCT
>JAAFHH010000251.1 GCA_013297545.1 Alphaproteobacteria bacterium | reverse complement strand
GATGTCGGGCGGGCGGCGGTCACTCTCCCAGCGCGCGGGTGCGCCCACGAGCTGGCCGTCTTCGACTGCCTCGCGCAGGATTTCGACCACGATGACTTCGGGCAAGGTCGAACGTTCTTGGCGGGCGCGCGGCACTTTGGTCGCGACCGACCAGCTGGTTTCGAGATCGCGCAACAGCGCTTTCAAGCGCTGACGGTCCGCCACTGGGATCTTGAAGGCGCGGGCGATTTCGCGTTTGCCCGCGCCTGGTTGCTCGGCCAGGAACGCCAGCACTTGCTCAGCGCTGGGGAAGACGGGGTCGGGTTTGGGCGGGCGCTCAGCCACCGGCGGGCTTGGCGCGGGGTTTGGCCGCCGCCTTTGGCTTGGCCGCTGCTTTCGCCTTAGCGGCGGGCGTTGCGGCGGCCTTTGGCTTGGCTGCTGCCTTGGCCTTGGGGGCGGCCTTCGCCTTGGTTTTCGGCGGCGCCGTGCCGGACTTCGCGGCCTTGGCGTGCAGCAACAGCACGGCTTGTTCGATCGTCAGGCTCGCGGCATCGACGCCGGCTGGCAGGGTGGCGTTCAGCTTGCCGTGCTGGACGTAGACGCCGTAGCGGCCTTCAAACAGGCCGATTTCCTGATTGTCGCCAGGGTGCGCGCCGACGATGCGGATCGGCTTCGGCCCCCGGCTTTTCGCCTCCGCAATCAGCACGACGGCGCGGTTGAGGCCGATGGTCAGCACATCATCGTCGCGGTTGAGCGACTTATAGGTGCTGCCGTGCTTCAAGTACGGCCCGAAGCGGCCGATGCCGGCGGTGATCGGCTCGCGCGTTTCCGGATGCGCGCCGATCAAGCGCGGCAGAGCCAAGAGGGCGAGTGCACGCTCGATCGTCAGCGCCGCCAAGTCTTCGCCCTTGGGGGTGGACGCGCGCTTCGGCTTCTCGCCATCGCCCAGCTGGACGTAGATGCCAAACGGCCCCTTGCGCAAGGTCACCGGTGTGCCGGCTTCGTCTTGGCCCAGCAGCTTTGGCTGCGACAGATCCGCTTCCCCGTCGCCATCGCCTTCAACGCCGAGCGGGCGGGTGTAGCGGCACTCCGGATAGTTCGAACAGCCGATGAAACCGCCGGTCTTGCCAAGCCGCAGGCCAAGTGTGCCGATGCTGCATGACGGACACTGGCGCGGTGCCTTGCCGCTGCCGTCATCGGGAAAGAAGTGGGGGCCGAGTGCGCGGTCGAGCGCGTCGATCACTTCCGAGATCTTCAAGTCTTTGGTGCCAGCGACGGCCGCTTGGAACGGCTGCCAGAACCGGCGCAGCACTTCGCGCCAATCGATCCGCCCACCGGACACTTCATCGAGCTGGTTTTCCAGATCGGCCGTGAAGTCGTATTCGACGTAGCGCTTGAAGAATTCGGCGAGGAAGGCAGTGACAATCCGCCCGCGATCTTCAGGCACGAAGCGACGCTGATCCAACTTCACATAGTTGCGATCCTGCAGCACTTGCAAGATCGAGGCATAGGTCGATGGCCGACCAATGCCGAGTTCTTCCATCTTCTTGACCAACGTCGCATCGGAATAGCGCGGCGGCGGCTGCGTGTGGTGCTGGGTTGGCTTCACACCTTGGCGCTTGAGCGGCTCACCCGGTGCGAGCTTCGGCAGGCGGCTGGCGTCTTCGTCTTCGCTGTCGTCGCGACCTTCTTGGTAGAGGGCGAGGAAGCCATCGAAGGTGATCGTCGTGCCAACGGCCCGCAGGGCAACCCGCTCGCCGGTGATGTCTGCCGTCACCTGGTCGAGAACAGCACTTTCCATTTGGGAGGCGACGGCGCGCTTCCAGATCAATTCGTAGAGTTTCAGCTGTTCGGGATCGACCATGCCCTGGACTTGCGCCGGGCGGCGCTGGAAGTCGGTTGGGCGAATGGCTTCATGGGCTTCTTGGGCGTTCTTCGCCTTCGACTTGTAGACCCGCGCGTCTGCCGGCACGTACTTCGCGCCGTGATCTTGGGTGATCAGCGCGCGTGCACCGGCGATCGCCTCGGCGGACAGCTGCACCCCGTCGGTGCGCATGTAGGTGATCAGACCGACGGTCTCGCCGCCGAGATCCACCCCTTCATACAGGCGCTGGGCGATCTGCATGGTGCGGGTCGCACTGAAGCCCAGCTTGCGCGAGGCTTCCTGCTGCAGGGTCGAGGTGGTGAACGGCGGCTGCGGGTTCCGGCGCAGACTGCGGCGATCAACCTCCGCCACGCTCAAGGTGGCCGCGGTGATCGCGGCAACCGCCGCGGTCGCTTCGGCTTCAGACCCCAGGGTCAGGCGTTCGATCTTCTTGCCATCGAGGCCGGTCAGGCGCGCGTCAAACGTCTCGCCTGCGCGGGTTTGGAGCGACGCGACGACGGACCAGTACTCCTGGCTCTTGAATGCCTCGATCTCCCCCTCGCGTTCGCACACCAAACGCAGGGCCACGGACTGCACCCGGCCGGCCGACCGGCTGCCGGGCAGCTTGCGCCACAGCACCGGCGAGAGCGTGAAGCCGACGAGATAGTCAAGCGCACGACGCGCGAGATACGCGTCGACCAATTCCTGGTTAACGGCACGGGCGTTCTTAAACGCCTCTAACACCGCACTGCGGGTGATTTCGTTGAAGGTGACGCGCGAGATGGTGGTGTTTTTGCCGAGCGCCTTGCGCTCCAGCAAAATCTCCCGCAGGTGCCAGGAAATCGCCTCGCCTTCGCGATCCGGGTCGGTCGCGAGGTAGACGGCTTCGGCGCCCTTGGCTTCCCGGGCGATTTCGGCCAGCCGGGCTTTCGCCTTCTCGTCGATCTGCCAGTCCATGGCGAAATCTTCGTCCGGCCGCACCGAGCCGTCTTTCGGCGGCAGATCGCGGACATGGCCGAAACTCGCGAGGACGCGGTAGTCCGATCCCAGATACTTGTTGATCGTCTTCGCTTTCGCTGGCGATTCGACGACGACGACTTTCATGGATCAGGGCCGTTCTATGCTGCTGCAGGCGGGGTTGCCCCCGCGGGTTACCTCGGGTCGAGGAGGGCGACCCGATTGCCTGGTTGCCGATCAAGGCGGCCTGCGAGCTCGAGTTCAAGCAGCACGGTCGCGACAATCGCGGGTGACAACTGACACCGGCGGATCACCTCGTCAACCGCGACCGGTGTCGGGCTCAGCAGTTCGAGCACCAGCGGGCGCGCCCGGTCGACGGCGTCGGCTGCGATTGGACCCGGTGGTGGCAGCGCGTGGGCGGGTTCGGCCAAATCGATCCGCCGGCCGCGCAGCACGGCCAGCACGTCGCTGGCGGACTCCGTCAGATGCGCGCCATCGCGGATCAGCCCGTTCGGCCCCTTGCAGCGCGGATCGAGGGGTGAGCCCGGCACGGCAAACACTTCGCGCCCCTGTTCGGCGGCGTAGCGTGCCGTGATCAGGGATCCTGACCGCTCGGCTGCTTCGATCACGACGATGCCAAGGGCAAGGCCAGAGATGATGCGGTTGCGGCGCGGGAAGTGGCGGGCGAGCGGCTGGGTGCCCGGCGGCATTTCGGCCACCACCGCGCCGCGAGTCGCGATGGTTTTCTGCAGGTCTTCATGCTCCGGCGGGTAGAACACGTCGACCCCGCCCGCGACCACGGCGATGGTGGCGGCGTCCAAGGTTCCGGCCCCCAGCGCGCCTTCGTGCGCTGCGCCATCAATGCCGCGGGCGAGGCCGGAGGTGACGACGAAGCCGGCCTCCGCCAGATCCCGCGCCATCCGGCTGGCGAAGTTGCGGCCGTTGGCAGACGCATTGCGCGCACCCACAATCGCCACCTGGGGCCGGGCGAGCAGGCCCGGATAGCCCGCGACCGACAGGGTTGGTGGTGCATCTTCCAAGGTTGCCAGCAGCTTCGGGTACTCCGCGTCACCTTGGATCACCAGCGACCAACCGCGCTGTTCGTGCCAGGCGAACTCGGCGGCGATGACAGCTTCGCTTGGGCTTTTGGGCGGTGTCGCCCGGCCGCCCTTGCGGGCGAGGTCTGGCAAGGCGGCAAGCGCTGCGACGGCTGTGCCACAGCGCGCCAGCAAGTGGCGGAAAGTGACCGGTCCAACATTCTCTGACCGCGCCAAGCGCACCCGCGCCAGCCGTTCTTGGTGACTGAGCATGGCCACAGCCTACGGTAGGGGCCTGCTGCTACGCTAGCGCGAATGCGGCCTCATGACAGTGATCTGCGAGGTCGTGCATGGCCGCTTCCAGGACCCCAAGGTCGAAGCCAACGACGCGGCGATCCTCCACAATCACCCGGCCGTCGACGATGACCGTGCGCACGTCGCGCGGGGAAGCCGCATAGACCAGCGTCGACCACGGGTCGTGCACCGGAGCAAGGGCCGGGTGGTCGAGGTCGAGGATCACGATGTCGGCCTTCGCCCCGACGCTCAGGCGCCCGAGGTCCGGCCGGCTGATCGCATCGGCCGCTGCAGCGGTGGCCAGAGCGACCAGCACTTGCGCCGGCAGCACGCTGCGATCACCGGACAGCAGCTTGTGGGTTTTCGCCACCTGGGCCAGCTGCCCCAGCACATCGAGGGTGTTGCCGCTCATCGGCCCGTCGGTACCAAGCCCGACCGCGGCACCGGCTGCGAGCAGGCGGAGCAGCGGGGCGGTCCCCTTGGCGGCCTTGGTATTGGCGCCAACACAGTGGGCGATCGCGACGTGGGCATCGACGAGCAGCGCGATGTCATCGTCGTCGATATCGATGCAGTGGGCGGCGATCAGGCGCGGGGTGAGCAGGCCGAGGCTGGCCAGATGCGCGGTTGGGCTCCGGCTGCCGCGGCGCTCTAGCAGCCGGCGCTCGGCTTGTGTTTCGGCGAGGTGTATGAGCACCGGCATATCGAGCCGGTTGCTCATGTCGCGCACCGCGGCGAGGTCATCGTCGGTCAGCGAGTGCGGGGCGTGCGGGGCGAGAGCGGCGGTGATCCGCGGGTGCCCACGCCAGCGCGCGGCCAGCGCCTCGGCCCGCGCCAGGCCGGCAGCACAATCAAGCGCATCGGGCATCGGCGCGGAGGCGAGCGCTTGGCCGGCGATCAGCCGCACACCAATCTTGTCCGCCACCTCGGCCAGCGTGTCGGCGTGGTAGTACATGTCGACGACTGTGGTGACGCCGGCCAGCACTTGTTCGACCAGTCCAAACGCACCGCCGAGCCGCACGAAATCCGCATCAACCAGATCGCGCTCCAGCGGCCAGATCACTCGGGAGAGCCGATCCGGCACGTCCTCCCCCAGGCCGCGCAACGGCACCATGGCGCTGTGGCAGTGCAGGTTGAGGAACCCCGGCATCACGAGCTTGCCGCGGCAGTCGATCTCGCGCGCACCCCGAGCGAGGACCTGGCCGATGGCCGCGATCTCGTCCCCATCGACAGCGACATCGCCCGCCAGCGCCACGGACGGCGTGATCACATTGCCGCCGCGCAAGATGAGGTCGTGGGTCATTGTGCGCCCGCCCCAATATCGCCCCTCCCCCCGCAAGCGGGGG
>JAAFHH010000250.1 GCA_013297545.1 Alphaproteobacteria bacterium | reverse complement strand
TGGCAGCCGGTGCACGACGGAGGTGAGGCCAACCGCAACCGCCTGCTTTTCTTTGGAACCGACATAGACCCGGCTCGCCGCATCCTCGCCCACCAGCACGACGTGCAGGCCCGGCACGATCGGGGCAAGGGCTGCCACCGCGGCCGCCACGCTCTCGCGTAAGGTGGCGGCGGCGGCCTTGCCGTCGAGAATCGCTGCCATGTCGAAAACCCTCTAGAACAGGCGGCTGAGCACCAGTTGAAACACCACCACGGTCAGCAGGAAGTCGAGCATCACGATGCCCGCCGCCAACATCCCGCTGACGCCGAGCACCCGGGTCGTCACCCACCAGCGATTGCCAGCGAGGATCAGCACGACGCCGAGCTGCAAGCCACTCGCCATGCCCGCCGGCAGCGGCAGCTCGCCCAGGATGGCAACCAGGGTTTGCAGGAGGTTCGCCGGTACCGTCAACCAGTGGCTGGCGATCAGATATCCGAGCGCCCGGCCCTCAACCTCCATCGCCGGTGCCAGACGCAAGATGATCAGCGGGAACGCGAACGCCAGGATCGCATAGACTTCAATCAGGCCGAGCCACAGCACGATCGGGTCCGCCCCCGGCGGCCCCGGTGGCCCGAGCGCCATGGTGATCGCGAACAACGGCAAGGTCAGCGCGATCGCCCAGAACGAATGCCAAAACCCGGCAGGTGTGGCAACAAACAGCCGGACACCATCATCCTGATAGCGAAACAACCGAAGGGCGCCTGCGAGTGCCGCGGCTGCATCGGGCGTGTCTCTCACCCGAGACCCCCGCCGAGTGCATCGTCCAGCACCGCCCGGTACACCTGCGCCAAGCGGCCGATATCGGCCACCAGCACCTGTTCATCGACCTGGTGCATGGTGGCACCGACCAGTCCGAATTCGATCACCGGGCAGACCTTGGCGATGAAGCGCGCGTCCGACGTGCCCCCCGTGGTCGACCAGTCGGGCACCCGCCCAAGCACCTTGGTGCAGGCCCGGCCGAGCACGGCTTGGAGTGGTCCGTCCTGGGTCAAAAAGGCTTCGCCGGAAATCGTCACCTGGAGATCGTAGGCGATCCCGGCGCCATCGAGGGTGCGGCGCAGCAGCGCGTCCAAGCCAGCACCGGTGTGCAGCGCGTTGAAGCGGATGTTGAAGCCCGCGCGCGCCTCGGCCGGGATGACGTTGGTGGTCGGATTGCCGACATCGATAGTGGTGAGCTCCAAGTTGGACGGCTGGAAGCGCGCCATGCCCTGGTCCAATTCCAACTGGTCGAGCAGACTAAGCAGCCGCACCAGCTTCGGCACCGGATTGTCGGCCCGGTCCGGGTAGGCGACGTGACCCTGGACGCCCTTGACCGTCAGGATGCCATTCAAAGAGCCGCGCCGGCCGACCTTCGCCATTTCCCCCAGCTCGCGCGGGTTGGTCGGCTCGCCCACGATGCAGGCATCGATCGTCTCGCCCGCTTGCTCCAACCACTGCAGCATGCGCACCGTGCCATTGACCGACGGGCCTTCTTCGTCGCCCGTGATCAACAGCGAGATCGAGCCCTGCAAGGGCGTGTCCGCCAGGTATTGTTCTGTAGCCGCAACGAAGGCGGCAATCGCCCCCTTCATATCCGCCGCGCCGCGGCCGTAGAGCCGGCCATTCAAAATCTCGGCTGCGAACGGGTCGACCGACCAGCCCTCCAGCCGGCCAACCGGCACGACATCGGTGTGGCCGGCAAAGCAGAAATGCGGGGACCCGGTGCCGATGCGGGCGTAGAGATTGTCGACATCGGCCGTGCCCGGTGCGGAAAACGGCAGGCGCTGGCAGCGAAAGCCCAGGCGCTCCAAGGTCGTCTGCAACAGATCCAGCGCCCCGGCCTCCGCAGGCGTGACCGACGGGCAGCGAATCAGATCCTGCGCCAGGGCGACCGGGTCGATCACGCGCGCAACAGCTCGTTGATCGCGGTCTTGGAGCGGGTTTGCGCATCCACCCGCTTGATGATCACCGCACAGTAGAGCGAGGGCCCAGGCGAGCCATCGGGCAAGGGCTTGCCCGGCAAGCTGCCGGGCACGACGACCGAATAGGCCGGGACCCGGCCCATGAA
Organism: Alphaproteobacteria bacterium; assembly: GCA_013297545.1. Taxonomy (GTDB): domain Bacteria; phylum Pseudomonadota; class Alphaproteobacteria; order Elsterales; family Elsteraceae; genus RDXE01. The sequence continues at coordinate 3,403 of JAAFHH010000250.1, read as the reverse complement.
CACCTCACCGGTGTGGCGATCGACGATCTTGGTCGACTGGCCAATGAACACACCCATGGAGATGACGGCACCCTGCTCGACAATCACGCCCTCGACGATTTCGGAACGCGCGCCGATGAAGCAGTCGTCTTCGATGATCACCGGGTTTGCCTGCAGCGGCTCCAGCACGCCCCCAATCCCCGCCCCGCCGGACAGGTGGACGTTGCGGCCGATCTGCGCGCACGAACCCACGGTCGCCCAGGTATCAACCATCGTGCCGCGATCAACATAGGCCCCGAGGTTCACAAACGACGGCATCACCACGACGCTGGGGGCGAGGTAAGCCCCCCGGCGCACGAAGCAGCCGGGCACGGCACGAAAGCCCGCGTCCTGGAACCGGTTCGCCCCCCAGCCGAGGAACTTGGAGGGCACCTTGTCCCACCACGGCGCCCCGCCGGGACCCCCCTCGATCGGCGCCATATCGGTCAGGCGGAAGGACAGCAGCACCGCCTTCTTCAGCCATTGGTGCACGACCCAGCTGCCGGTTTCCTTGGAGGCGACGCGCAGCCGGCCATCATCGAGTGCGCCCAGCGCTGCATCGACGGCGGCCCGCACCTCGCCACCAGTCGCGGACGACAGGCTGTCGCGGTCATCCCACGCCTGGTTGATGATGGCTTCGAGCTGCTGGTCGGTCATCGGGTCGCTCCGCGATACAAGGCGGCGGACCATGGCGCGCGAGCGCGCGGGCTGTCAACGCGGCGGGGTGACCGCGAGCTGAAACCCTTCATCCTGCCAGCCAGTCAGACCGCCGATCATCTCCTTGACCGGCCGGCCAAGCGTGGCGAGGGCGAAGGCTGCCTTCGCCGCGCCATTGCAATGCGGGCCGGCACAGTAGACGACGAACACGGTGGATGCCGGCCAGGCGGCCAGGCGCGCGGCATCAATCTCGCGCCGCGGCAGCGACAGTGCCCCCGGCACATGGCCACGGGCATAGGCGTTGGGGCCGCGGACGTCGAGCAGTACGAAGTCCACCACGCCATCCTGGAACGCCTGGTAGACGTCAGCGCAATCGGTCTCATGGGCGGCGCGGCGGGCGAACAGCGCGGCAGCCTCAGCGGCGGGTAGGGTCGGGACTTCGGTGACGGCGCTTGGCATCGGGTGATCCTCCAGTGGGGTGGCAGAGGATGGCCGCAGCGCGGACGCTGAGGCTACTGGCAGAAATGCCGTTGTTCAGGCATATTCTGCCAATGTCGCACCACGTGGTTCTGCTGGCCTACGACGGGCTCGCCACCTTCGAGTTTGGCCTTGCCGCCGAGGTGTTCGGCCTGCCCCGGCCAGAACTCTCGCCCTGGTACAGCTGTGCGGTCGCTGCCGCCGACCCCCCGCCCTTGCGCGCGGTTGGCGGGGTGCGGGTGCTGGTCGATGCCGGCCTGGAGGCGCTCGAACAGGCGGACACCATCATCGTGCCGGGCTGGCGTGGCATCGACACACCGGTGCCAGAGGCCTTGGTCGACGCGCTGGTCGCGGCCCACAGGCGTGGGTGCCGGCTCGTCTCGCTCTGCTCCGGCGTTGTGGTGTTGGCGGCAGCCGGTGTGCTCGATGGCAAGCGTGCCGCGACGCACTGGCGCTATGCCGCGCGCGTGGGCGAGCGCTTTCCGGCCCTGCGCGTCGATGCCGACGTGCTGTACGTCGACGAGGGCCAAGTGCTGACGGCAGCCGGCAGTGCCGCTGGCCTCGACCTGCTGCTGCACATCGTCCGCCAGGATTTTGGTTCGGCGGTCGCGGCATCGGTCGCCAAGCGCTTGGTGATCGCGCCGTTTCGCGATGGCGGCCAAGCGCAGTTCGTCGACCAGCCGATCCAGCCGCGCGGAGCCGCCGTTGCCCGCGCGATGGAATGGGCACTCACCCAATTGGTGCACGGGCCGATCCCGGTCGCAGCACTGGCGCGCGCGGTGCACATGAGCCCGCGCAGCTTTCACCGCAAGTTCGTCGCGGCCACCGGCCAGAGTCCGGCCGACTGGCTGACCCGCGCCCGGGTCGATCACGCCCGCGCCGCCCTTGAGGGCGGGCCGGCGACGCTGCAAGAAGTGTCCGACGCGGCAGGGTTCGGCAGCGTCGATGCGCTGCGCCATCACTTCCAACGGGTGCTTGGCGTCAGCCCCGCCGCCTACCGCCGCCGGTTTAGAGCCCCTGCAGCCGGCTGACGGCTGCTGCGATCAAGGCGGGATCACCCGCCGCCAGCACGCGCCCGCCGCTGTCGATGCGGATCGGCCGACCCTGCCAATCAGTCATGGCACCGCCAGCCGCATGGATCACGGCCGCACAGGCACAGTAGTCGTAGGGCTGCAGGGAAGCCTCCACGACAAGGTCAGACCAGCCGCCGGCGACCAGGGCGTAGGCGTAACAGTCCGCCCCGTAGAGCGCGTGACGCACGTGGCCGGCGAGTGCGCGGTGGCGGTCTGCGTCCACCCCGCGGAACATGTCCGGCGAGGTCGAATACATCAGCGCGTCCGCCAGATCCGGGCAGGCCCGCGCGTGCACCGGCCGGCCATCGAGGGTGGCACCGCGGTCATCGGCGCCGACCCAGCGTTCATTCAATGCTGGCATGTCGATCACGCCGACGACCGGCACGCCATCTTCACAGCACGCAATCAACGTGCCGAACAGCGGCTTGCCGGTGATGAAGGCTTTGGTGCCGTCGATCGGGTCGAGCACCCAGACATAGCGCGCGTCGCCGCGCACGGTGCCGTATTCCTCGCCCAAGATGCCGTGGTCTGGGAACGCCGCCTCGATCAGCGTGCGCATGGCGGCTTCGGCTGCGCGGTCCGCGATGGTGACCGGCGAAGCGTCACCCTTGCGCTCAACGGCGAGAGCACTGCGATAGTGTTCGAGGATCAGCGGCCGTGCGGCTTCCGCCAACCGAACGGCCAACGACACCAGCGCCGTGCGATCAGGCGGCACCACCCCTACGGCAGCGGGACGGGGGTGTCGGCCATCGTGCGCATCCAGGCGATCAGGTTGGCGCGCTCTTGCACGCGGCTGATGCCGGCGAACGCCATCTTGGTGCCCGGCGCGTAGGCGCGTGGGTTGGCGATGAAGGCGTTCAGCTCTTCAAAGGTCCACGGCTTGCCCTTCATCGCGACCAGGGCCGGAGAATAGGCAAAGCCACTGGCGTGGGCGTGATCATCCCCGACGATGCCCCACAGATAGGGGCCAACGCGGTTGGCGCCGCCTTTTTCGAACACGTGACACGAGGTGCAGCGCCGGGCGACCACTTGGCCGGCGGCGACATCGGCCGACGCGAGCAGCGGCGAGACCGGCTCCAGCACCGCAGCCGCTGGCGCCGCCGCAGTTTCCGTGGTCGCCACCCCTTCGATCTTGATCGCGGTGGCCGCCAATTTCTTGGGATGCACCAGCATTTCGC
>JAAFHH010000025.1 GCA_013297545.1 Alphaproteobacteria bacterium | reverse complement strand
GAACACCACGGCCGCGATCATCAACACGACCAACGTAGAGACCAGTTCCATCACGACCCCGCGGTTTCGGCGCTTGCACCAGCCCCGGCGCCAAGGCTAGGGACTTGTCCTTCCTCGTCAAGAAGGCGTTGCCGCCATGATCCTCACCCAAGCCCGTGCCCATTCCGCCTGGACGCTGCCGATCCGCATTCTGATCGCGACCGCCGTGCTGGTCGTCGCCTCCAAGATCACCGTGCCGACAGTGCCGGTCCCCGTCACCTTGCAGACCTTGGCCGTCGTGCTGATCGCGCTGATCGGGGGCCGCGCTGTTGGTCTTGGGGCCGTGTTGGCGTTCATCGGCATTGGCGCTGCGGGCGCACCCGTGTTCGCCAATGCTGGCAGTGGTGTTGCCTACCTCGTGGGGCCGACGGCTGGGTATCTTGCCGGCTTCGTCGCCTCTGCCCTGGTCGTCGGTTGGCTGGCAGACCGCGGGGCGCGGGCGGATGGCTGGCGCACGGCGGTGGCGGTGCTGCTGGGCGTCATCGCGATCTACCTGCCAGGCGTCAGCTACCTCGCCACGCAAATCGGCACGGAGCGTGCCCTGCAGTTTGGCCTGTTGCCGTTCCTGCTGCCGGAAGCGCTGAAAGTGGCGCTGGCGCTCGCCGTGATGGCGGCCTACCGGATGCGGCTGCGCCGCCAGAGCGCGTAGAGCGTACAAATCCCGCCGCCGATCGCGACGGTTGCTGGTGCACCGATGCGGTCGGCGGCGAAGCCTGCGGCAACCGATCCGAACGGGATCAGGCCGACAAACACGCTGGCGTAGATTGCCATCACCCGCCCGCGCAGATCATCGGGGATCGCCGCCTGCACAGCCGTGTTGGCCGATCCACCGACGGTCACCATCGCGAAGCCGGCCGGCACCAGAAGCGCGCACGCGACCGGGAACACGGGCGAGGTCGCGAACAAGATCAAGCTGATGCCCAGGGTGGCCGCGGCTTCGGCTGGCACCCGGCGCAAACGCTCCGCACTCGACGGCAGCACGACCAGGCGCAGCGCACCCAGAAACGCACCGCCGCCAATGCACGAGACCATGAGGCCAAGCCCGCCGGGGCCGACGCCGTGGATCGCTTCGGCAAAGATCGGCATCAGCACTTGCACCGGCATGGCGAACACCGCGACGGTGCCCAGGAGCATCAGCATGGAGCGCACCATGCGCTGGCCCTTGATGAAGGCAAAGCCGCGCTTCAGATCGGCGAACGCAGACCCGCTGTTGGTCCGCGGCCGGCGTTCCGATCGCTCCATCCGCAAGATCCCACCGATCACCGCGATCGAGGTGCAGGCGTTGAGCGCAAAGCACAGGGCGGGCCCGACCAGCGCCAGCACCACGCCGGCGATCGCTGGACCCAGCAGGCGCGCCAAGTTGAAGGTGGTGGAATTGAGTGCGATGGCGTTCGGCAGATCTTCGCGGCCGACCAACTCGATCATCCAGCTCTGGCGGCCGGGAATGTCGAAAGCATTGATGATGCCGATGCACAGCGCCACCACCAGCACGTATTCCGGGCGCACCACGTCGGTGTAGGTCATCAATGCTAGGCTGACCGCACAGATCAGCAAGCCGATCTGATTGGCCAGCACCACCAAGCGCTTGTCCGCCCGGTCGAGCAGGGTGCCGGTGAACAGGCCGAGGAAGAAGATCGGTGCTTGTTGGGCGAAGCCGACGAGGCCGAGCCAACTGCCCTGGCCGGTCAGGTCATAGACCAGCCAGCCCTGCGCCACCATCTGCGTCCAGCTGCCGATCAGCGACACCGCCTGCCCGAAGAAGAACAGGCGATAGTTGCGGTGCGTCAGCGCGCGGCTGGATGTGGCGAGGTGCGCTCGCAAGCGGTCATGGGCCATGCCGCCTTAGTCGACGCCCAAGGTGCCGCCGGGTCAAGCGACCAAAGCGCGCCTGAGGCTATCCGCCACGCGGGTCTGCTGTGCGGCCGTGAGGTAGGGGTGCATCGGCAAGGATAGCACGCGGGCGGCCAGATCCATCGTCACCGGCAAGCCGCCGGGCTGGCAGGGGGTGCCCGTATAGGGGGCCTGCAGATGATTTGGCTTCGGGTAGTAGACCATGGTCGGCACGCCGTCGGCCTTCAGCCGCGCTTGCACCGCCGTCCGGTCTGCGCCCGGCGGCAGCAGCACGGTGTACTGCGCCCACACGCTGGTGAAGCCGGCATGCAGCCGCGGCAGGCTGACGACACCGTCCAGCAGGGCGGCGTAGCGATCGGCGACCACATTGCGGGTCACGATCTCGTCATCGAAGATGCCGAGTTTTTCGATCAACACCGCGGCTTGCAACGAATCCAACCGGGCAGTCAGACCCAGGCGGACGTTGTCGTAGCGATCCGTGCCCTCGCCGTGCACCCGGATCGATTTCATCACCGCGAACAGCGCGTCGCTGTCGGTGAAGATCGCCCCGCCATCGCCCCAGGCACCGAGCGACTTGGCGGGATAGAAGCTCGCGGCGGTCACCTCCGCCAGCGCACCGACCGCGCGGTTGTCGACCGACGCACCGTAGCTTTGCGCAGCGTCCGCCAGCACCCACAGGCCGTGGGCGTGGGCGATCTGGGTGATCGCGCGGTAGTCGGCCGCTTGGCCGAACAGATCGACCGGCATGATCGCGACCGGCTTCAAGCCAGCGATGCGGGCGGCATCAAGGGCGGGCTCGATACCCGCCGGGTCCATGTTGAAGTCGTCCGCGCGCACATCGACGAACACCGGCGTGGCACCAAGGCGGGCCACCACCTCTGGCGAGGCAGCAAAGGTGAACGACGGCACCAGTACGGCATCACCCGGGCCAACCCCTTTGGCCATCAGCGGCATCAAGAGCGCATCGGTGCCAGAGGCGACCGCGAGCGCGTGGCGGGTGCCAGCGCGTTCGGCCAGCAGGCGTTCCAACTCCGCCACTTCGGGGCCGAGGATGAACTGACCGGCAGCGGTCAACCGCTCCCACCGGGCCAACACCTGGGGCCAAATGCGATTGCGTTGGCTAACGAGGTCGATAAACGGGATCGGCGTGGTGTCGATCTGAGCGGATGCCCGCACGGGTGCTTCGGGAGCCATGAACCAGCACAGTCTCTATCAAAGGAACAGGCCCTGCCGTGGGGCAGGGCCGATTCCCCAAACACTGCCGCAATCGACCGGGGTGATGCAACACCCCGGTCGTCGCGCGCCCTAGCGCAGCACCACCGCGAGGTCGATCAGATCGGCGTTGAGGCCGTTGATCATCGCGCCATCGCGCAGCTGACCGGTCATCAGATCGAGCATCATCATCCGGCGCCCCATGGCGGCGACCGGCCGGTTGGTCGAGCCATCGAGGTAGATGTCGAGCGCCAGACGGTCCGCCGAGGCACTGAGCGGGGCGCGGGCCTTCTGCACGCCATCATTCGGCGGCGCCTGCACGGTGATTTGTTTCGACATCGCATCGATATTGACGAGCTCGGTCGCCGTGGCACCCGCCATGGAGTTGTAGTAGGCGCCAGCGATCACCTTCGGGGTGCCCTGGCCGGTTTCGTACTTGATCGCGCCGTCAACCGCGACTTGGCCGGTGTCGACGTTGATGCGGTAGTTCTGGCCGGTGGCGCCGATCACGCGCAGCCGGTCCGCAACCGGGTTGAAGTCGACGACGGCGCCGGAACCCAGCTCCAGCGGGCGATCCAGGCGCGAGGCGAGTTCGGCGCGGCCGGTTGCCACATCAATCTTGTAGAGCACGTTGCGGTCGCTCAGGCCGTAGACGCGCTTGTCCGCCGGGCGGATGTCGATGCCGACGATGCGGCCTTCGATGTTGGTGATCGCAATCGGGCGCGATGCCGTCGGCTGAGCACTGTCGAAGGTGACCAGCTGGTTATTGGCGGTCAGGCCGACGACGGGCACCGCGAGTGCCGGGGTGGCAACCAAGGCCGCGAGCGCGGCCGCGAACATGAGACGCATGGGAGATCTCCAGACACGAGGATGAAAGAGCAGGCACCGAAATGCCCGCGAACACTGATGGAACGGGTGGCGTTGGTGCTTTGGATGCACGGGTGGATGAAAAAACGCTGGTGCTGGTCAGCGCGGGCCTATACCCCCGCCGCCATGACCAAGGTTAACCTGTCCGTCGTCGTGCCGGTCCTCAATGAAGCCGACAACGTCGCCCCGCTGATTGCCGAGATCCGCCGCGCTGTCGCAGCGCTGGGCGCTTATGAAATCGTCTTCGTCGACGATGGCTCGACCGACGCGACGGCTGCGCGGATTCGCGCCGAGATGGCGCCGGGTGACTTGCGCCTGGTGCAGCACAAAACCCGCTGCGGCCAATCGACCGCCCTGCTGACCGGCGTGCTGGCGGCAACGGGGGAGTTCATCGTCACCCTCGATGGCGATGGCCAGAACGACCCGGCGGACATTCCGTTGCTGTGGCAGGCCGCCCAAACGCACAGTGCGGCAACCCCCCAGCCGTTCCTGGTCTGCGGCTACCGGGTCAATCGGCGCGACAGCTGGCTGAAGCGCCGCTCCAGCCGCATCGCCAACGCGATCCGCCGCTGGGCGCTGAACGATGACACGCGTGATACCGGCTGCTCGCTGAAACTCTACCGGCGCGAGTTGTTCTTGCGCCTGCCGCACTTCGATCACAACCACCGCTTCTTGTGCGCGCTCGCGATCCGGGCCGGCGGGGCGATCCTGTCCGTGCCGGTGAACCACCGCCCGCGCCTCACTGGTGTGTCGAAGTACGGGTTCTGGGATCGCCTCTGGGTTGGCATCGACGACCTCTGGGGTGTTGCCTGGCTGATGCGCCGCATGCGCCGGCCGGAGGTGGTGGAGTAGAAAATAGGATTGAGGCTATAGCATCGCCTATGGTATGAATTTTGTCATGCCCTGGGTTGTGCTGCTGGTGCCTGAACTGATTGAAGACTTGCGGGGTCTGCCGCGGGCGGTGCGGGTCGCCCTGACCGCGCGTGCCAATCTGCTGCGGTCCGAGGGACCAACGCTGCAGCGGCCGCATGCTGACACGCTGTACGGATCTCGCTACGGCAACATGAAGGAACTTCGGTTCGAGGCCGCAAATGGTGTGTGGCGCTGCGCCTTCGCGTTCGACCCGAGGCGTCAAGCCGTGTTGCTCGTTGCGGCTGACAAGCGTAGCTCTAGCAGCGGACGCTTCTATCGAGCACTGATTGATACAGCCGATCAGCGCTACGCTACCCATCTGGCTGAACTTGGCGAGGAGGACTGACATGACAACCACGTTGGAGGCGTTCCTCGCGACCTTGCCCGAAGACGAGCAGCGTGAAATCGCAGCCGAGAGTGACCGTCTGCGGGAGGAAATCCACTCCCTCGGCGAGGTCCGCCGGGCGATGGCGTTCACGCAAGCGCAGCTGGCCGATGCCATGGGCATCAAGCAGTCGAGCGTCGCGCAGATGGAGCAGCGGGCCGACCTACTGCTCTCGACGCTTCGCCGCTATGTCGAAGCGATGGGCGGCGAGATGAAGATCGTGCTCAGCTTCCCGGATCGGCAGCCTGTTGTGCTCGACCGGCTGGCGGATGTCACCGCCCGCGACTAGCCGCTGAGCCCGTTGCCGGGCCGTCGCACCCATGCTAGCCCTTGAGGCTCGGTCGCGGGGGCGACAGGGTGATTTGGGGGAGAGGGCCATGACCAAGACGCTGAACCGCCGCGCTGTGCTTGCGGGTGCCACGGCTGTTGCGGGCACGATTGCAGCACCGGCAATTGTCGGCGCGCAGCAAGCGCCCATTCGCATTGGCTTGCTGCACCCAGTGACAGGGGCGCTCGCCCGCGAAGGCTCCCAGTGCCGCGAGGGTGCGTTGCTGGCGATTGAGCACATCAATGCAGCGGGCGGCATCAAGTCGCTGGGTGGGGCGCGCATTGAAGCCGTGCTGGCGGATGCGCAGTCGCGGCCCGAAGCGGGGGCGGCCGAGGTCGACAAGCTGCACGAAGCCGGGGTCGTTGCGATCCAAGGCCCGTTCGCGTCCGGCATCGCGCTCGCCACCACGCAGGCCGCTGCCCGGCACAATCTTGCGCACTTGGTCGATGTCGGTGTCGTCGACACCATCGTCACCCGCGGGCTGAGCAACACCTTCCGCTTCGGGCCGGGGTTTGGTGCGATCACGCGCGCAGCCCTCGATAACCTCGTGCGCTTGAACGACGGTGCCGGCAAGCCAGTGCAGACCGTGATGGTGATCCACGAAGACAGCGCCTTCGGGTCCGGCATGGCGCGCTTGATGAACGAAGAACTGCCGAAGCGTGGCTTCCAGGTGGTGGAGACGATCGGCCACCCCTCACCCCAGCGGGACTTCACCAACATCGCGCTGCGCGTGCGCCAGGCGCGCCCGGATCTGTTGATCCCGTCCAACTACCTCAATGAATTCATCTTGATGGCGCGCACCCTGCAGCAGCAGCGTATCAGCGTGAAGGGCATCTACGCGGTGCTCGGTGGGGCTGCGTCCAACATTCGCTTCGTGCGCGAACACAACGAGGCAGCCCAGCACATCATGGACTGCAACCACTGGTACGATCCGCGCAAACCCCAGTCCCAGGCGTTCGCAGCCGGATTGGCAGCGAAGTCGATCGATCTGACCTACGAGACGATGCTGAACTACGCCAACATGCAAGTGCTAGCCGATGCGCTGGAGCGCGCGGCCAGCCGGGATCGCGCCCGGGTGATTGAGGCGCTGGCGTCCTCCACCTTCAACGATCACATCATGCCCTACGGGCCGACCAAGTTCGAAAATGGTCAGAACACCGGTGCCCAAGCCGTCAACACCCAGATCATCGGCCAGCGCATCGAGGTGATCTTCCCGGCGGCGTTTGCGTCTGCGACCCCGGTGTTCCCGGTGCCGTCGCGCGGATAATCGAGCACCGGCGGGCAGGAACCGGCTGATGGAACTGTTGCTGCCCGCCGTGCTGAATGGCCTGACCACTGGGGCGATCTATGCCGTGGTGGCGCTTGGTCTCACCTTGATCTACGGCGTGCTGCACATCGTCAACTTTGCCCATGGCAGCTTGTTGATGCTGGCACTCTACGCCGTCTATTTCCTGCACGCGGCGACCGGCATTGATCCCTATGCCGCCTTGCCGATCCTGGCGGTTGGCTTCTTCGCGTTGGGCTACGTCATCCAGCGCTTGGTGGTGCAGCCGGTCAGCCACGGCAAGGATCAGAACATCCTGATGGCGACCCTCGGCATCGCGATCGTGATCGACAACGGCGCGCTGGCATTGTGGAGTTCCAACACCCGCACCATCGATCTGCCCTACGCCTTCGATGTGGTGGAGGTGCTGGGCGCCTTCATCCCGTTGCCGAAGGCGATCGGGTTCTTTGCGGCCCTTGGCATCGCCGGCGTGCTCTGGATCGCGATCCAACGCACCGATCTCGGCCGGGCAATCCGGGCGGTGGCCAAGGAACGCCAGGGTGCCAGGCTGGTCGGTATCCGGGTCGAGCATATCTACGCCATGTGCTTCGGGCTCGGCACGGCGTGTGTGGCGGCTGCGGCGTGTCTGTTGCTGCCGACGTTCTATGTGACGCCGCAGGTGGGATACGCCTTCGTGTTGGTCGCGTTCACCACCGTGGTGCTGGGCGGCATGGGCAGTTTTCCGGGTGCTTTGGTCGGCGGCTTGCTGCTCGGTGTGGTCGAAGCCGTCGCCGGGCTCTATCTGGGGGAGAGCCTGGGCCAGATCGGCATTTTCGTGATCTTCATCCTGGTGCTGCTGTTCCGCCCCACCGGTCTGTTCGGGGCGAAGGCGGCATGAGCCGGGCGCTCGGCTGGCTGATGCTGGCAGCAGCACTCGCGATCCCGCAGGTCAGCGGGTCGAGTGCGTGGCTGACCTTCTGGATCACCACGCTCCTGTTCGCCTACCTCGGCCAGGCGTGGAATGTGCTGGCAGGCTATGGCGGCCAGTTTTCCTTCGGCCACGCGGCGTTCTTTGGCACTGGGGCCTACATCGCTGCCATCCTGCAGGTGCGCTACGGCGTCAATCCGTGGATCGCCGGGCTCGGCGGGGTGGCGGGCGGCGGGATCGTCGGAGCCGCGATCGGCTGGGTCAGCTTTCGCTATGGCCTGCGCGGCAGCTATTTCGCGCTGGTCACCTTGGCGTTTGCGGAGGTGTTTCGCGTGCTCGCCAATGCCGTGGCGATCACGGGCGGCGGCCAGGGCCTGCTGATCCCACTCAAGCCCGGGGTCGAGCACTTCCAATTCGTCGACCGGGCGAGTTTTTACTACCTCTTGGTCGCTCTCGTGGTCAGCGGTGTGCTGATCGCCCGCTGGCTGGAGGCCAGCCGCTTCGGCGCCTGGCTGGTCGCGGTGCGCGAGAATGAGGACGCGGCGCGCGCGCTCGGCATCCGGGTGTTTCGCGTCAAGCTGGCGGCGATCGCGCTGTCCGCCGCGATGGCGGGCACGGCTGGTGTCGTCTACGCGCAGCTGTTCCTCTACTTGGATGCTGGCGTCGCCTATGGCGGCCACGTCTCGGTCGAAGCGTTGCTCGGGCCGATCGTCGGTGGCCTGGGCACTGCGCTTGGACCCGTGGTGGGCGCGATCTTGCTGCACGGCCTTGGCGAGGCGGCGAAGGGGGTGGTGGGTGCCACGCCTGGCCTCAACCTCGTGCTCTACGGGGTCGTGCTGGTGATCATGCTGCGCTTCCTGCCGAATGGCGTGGTCGGCTGGCTGAAGCGCTGGGGGCAACGCTGATGCTGGTGGCGGAAGGCCTCACCAAGCGCTTCGGCGGCCTGCTGGCGGTCTCCGACGCGAGCGTGACGGTGGCTAAGGGTGCCATCGTCGGCTTGATCGGCCCGAATGGGGCGGGCAAGACCACCTTGTTCGCGATGATCGCGGGCTTTCACCGCCCAGACGCCGGTCGGGTCACGTTTCAGGGCGAGGACATCACCGGCCTCGCACCCGAAGAAATCTGCCGGCGCGGCTTGGTGCGCACGTTCCAGCTGGTGCAGCCGTTTGCCGGCCTGACCGTGCGAGAAAACATCGCGATCGGCGCGCACTTGCGCCACCCCGGCCGGACAGCAGCCCTCGAGGCGGCGGAGCGCGTGGCGGAGCGGGTTGGATTGGGTGCAGAGCTCACCAAACCGGCAGCCGACCTCACGATCGCTGGGCGCAAGCGCTTGGAACTCGCCCGCGCGCTGGCCACCGAACCGACCTTGATCTTGCTGGACGAGGTGATGGCCGGCCTCAACCCGACCGAGATCGCGGAGATCATTCCGGTCGTCCAAGGCATCCGCGCGGGCGGCGTCACCGTGCTGCTGATCGAACACGTGATGCAGGCGGTGATGAGCCTCGCCGAAGATGTGTTCGTGCTAAACCAGGGCCGGATGATCGCCCACGGCGCGCCGGCGGACTTGGTGCGCGATCCCCAGGTGATTGAGGCCTACCTCGGCCATGGTGCTGCCGAACGACTGGCGGGTGCCCATGGCTGAAGCGTTGCTCACGGTCGAGGATGTCGAGGCGGGCTATGGCCCGGTCACCGTGCTGCGCGGGGTTTCGATGCAGGTGGCGGCCGGCGAAGTGGTCGCCGTGCTTGGATCGAATGGGGTTGGTAAGTCGACCTTGAACAACACGCTGTCCGGCATCGTGCCGGCGCGGGCGGGGCGCGTCCGCTTTGATGGTGCGGACATCACCGGCCGCGACCCGGCCGCGATTGTCGCCGCCGGTCTGATCCAAGTGCCGGAAGGCCGGCGCGTGTTTCCGAACCTGACCGTGCGCGACAATCTGTTGCTCGGCGCCTACCGCCGCGGCGGGCGCACCCGGCGCCAGACCTTGGAGCGGGTGGTCGAGACCTTCCCGCGCCTGCAAGAACGCTTCAGCCAGCTCGCCGGGACCTTGTCGGGCGGCGAGCAGCAGATGCTGGCGATCGGCCGCGGGCTGATGGCGGACCCGAAGCTGTTGATCCTGGATGAGCCCTCCCTCGGCCTCTCACCCTTGCTGGTGGAGGAGATGTTCCAGCTCATCGACCGCATCGCGGCCGCTGGCCTCGCGGTGGTGATCGTCGAACAGAACGTGGTGCAGAGCCTCACGCTGGCCGCACGCGGCTATGTGCTGGAACAGGGCGTATTCGCCATGGCCGGGGCGGCGGGCGATCTCCTGGCCGATCCACGCCTGCGGGCAACGTACCTCGGGCTTTAGGGCACCACAGCGTCTGGCGCCCAAACGAGGTTTGCGGCTATGGTCGCGGCGCGAACATCTGTCGAGGCAGCGGTAGTGCGCGGATTGTGGGAACGGCTGGGCCTAGTCGCTGGGACAGAAGGTGTGTTTCGTCCGGTTCGGCCGTTCTTGTTCGCGGTGAGCCTGCTGTTTCCCCTTACGGTTGGGGTGATTTGGTACGCCAACACCGAATTGGCGGAAACTCAGCTGGTGGCGCAGGCCGAGCGCCAGAACGTCGAAACCGCCCGCCTGATGTTCCGCGCGATTTGGGCGACCGACCGCGCCGCCACTGCCTATATCGATCTGCTCACCCCGCGCGACGAGCGGGCAGCAGACGCCGTCCAGCGGCTGGATGAACGCGTGCGGGTGCTGATCGCCGGCACCTCTGTCCTCAAGGTCAAAGTGTTCAACAGCGCGGGCCTGACGGTCTATTCGTCGAACCCGAACGATATCGGCGCGGACTACAGCCGGCGCGTAGCGTTTTTGGCCGCGATCGCCGGCAGCGTCATCTCGGATTTCAGCTTTCGATCGGATTTCACGGCCGTCCACGGCAAAGTGTCTGACCGTGAGTTGGTCACCACCTACGTGCCGATTGGCGATGTCGCCGGCGCCCCCGTCGGCGTGCTCGAAGTCTACAGCGATGTGACGGAGATCAGCGTCGTCAGTCGGATCAACGGTCGGCTGACCACGGCGATGCTGGCGGCCCTGGTCGCCACGATGTTGTTCCTGCTCTGGCTGATCGTGCAGCGCAGCCAGACCGTGATTGGCCGGCAGTTCACCCAAGTCAGCGGCCACTTGAACGAAACCCAAGCGCTCGCCCGCGCCTTGGAGGATAGCCGCACCCTGATCGAGGACGCGTTTGCCGCCATGCCAGCGGCCGTCGTCGTGATGGATTCGCAGGACCGGGTGGTGCTCTGGAACGAGCGCTTTGCTCAGTACATCGGCCCGGAAGCCTATATGCTGCGCCCTGGCCTGCCCTATCGCGAGTTGATCGCAGAGGGTATTCGCACCGGCTGGATCGAAGTGCCGGAGGGTCGCGAAGAGGCGTACCTCGAAGCGGCGATGCGGCGGCACCACGCCTGCACGGGGTCGACGGAGCGTGCGCTCAACAACGGCACGGTGGTGCAGGTGGTCGAGCGGCGGATGCGCAACGGTGGTATTGTCGGCTACCGCCTCGACATCACCGAATTGAAGGTGCGCGAGCGCCAAGTTCTGGAAGCGCGCACCCTGCTGAGCGATGCGATCGAGGCGATGCCGGTTGGCGTCATGCTGTTCGATGCCGAGGATCGCTTCGTGCAGTGGAACCAGCCGATGGTTGAGTTCCTCAATGGCTTCGGCCATCTCATGGAAGTCGGCATCACCTATCGCGAGTTCATCCGCCGGTCGATGGAGGCCGGATCCCTCGTCAACCTGCCGCCGCCTGGTCCAGAGCGGCAGGCGCTCGAAGACACGATCGTTGCGCGCCACACGGCCGGTGTCGGGTCGTGGGAAACCAACCGGATGTCCAGCGGCCGCAAGCTGTTGACGATCGACCGCTACACCCAAAGCGGCGGCATCGTCAGTGTGCGCCTCGATATCACCGAAATCCGCGATCGCGAGCGGGAAGCCGCGCGCATGCGCCAGCTGATCGAGGACGCGATCGAGGCGATGCCGCTCGGCGTCGTGCTGTTCGACGCCGAAGACCGTATCGTCCTGTGGAACCAAGTCTACAAAGACATGCTGCGCGACGATGGCGACCTGCTGGAAGCCGGTATCACGTACCGGGAGTATGTCGCGCGCGGCATCCCCCGCAAGTCCTTCGATGCCGGTGAGACGCCGGAAGAACAGGCGATGTGGATCGACCTCGCGGTCGCGCGCCATCAAGCCTGCGACGGCCCCTGGGAAGCCGCCCGTTTCGGTGGTGCCATGATCATGCGCGCCGAAGATCGCCGCACCCGCGACGGCGGGATCGTTGGCGTGCGTGAAGACATTACCTTGCAGCGCCAGCGCGAGCAGGAATTGGCCGAAACCCGCGAACTCCTGGAAGACGCGATCGAGGCGATGCCGGTTGGTGTCGTGTTGTTCGATGCGGACGATCGCATCGTGCAGTGGAACCGTCGCTACGCGGAAATGCTGCGCATCGACGAGACCGTTCTCGAGCGCGGTATCACCTACGAGCAGTTCATCTGGCGCGGCATCGCGATGAACGCGCTGCCGAACCAGCCGACCGATCCAGACGAACTGCGCCAGTTCGTCACCGACCACATCACGAAGCATCAAGCCTGTGCTGGCGCCTGGGAGGCGACACGCTTTGGCGGCGAGCTCGTCATGCGCGGCGACCAACGGCGCACCCGTGCGGGCGGGATCGTCGGCGTGCGGGTGGACATCACGGATTATCACCGCCAGCAGCGCGACCTTGAATCCGCGCGCACCCTGCTGGAAGAGGCGATCCGCGCGATGCCGGCGGCCGTGATGATCCTGGACGCTGAAGACCGCTTCATCACCTGGAACCCGCAGTTCGCCACCCTGGTCGGCGATAGTTCGGAGTTCCTGCACGTTGGCGTCACCTACGAGCAGCTGGTGCGCGCCGCCCTTGCGCGCGGCTACTTCGAGCTCGGCGGGCGCAGCGAGGAGGAGTTCCTCGCCTTCCTGCTGACCCAGCACCGCACGGCCACGGCACCCTGGCTCTATCAGATCGGTGAGCGCTGGCTGCGCCTGGAGAACCGCCGCACCAGTTCCGGCGGCATGGTCGGCATCCGCCTCGACGTGACTGAGCTGAAGCAGCGCGAGGCTGAAATCGAGCGCACCCGCGTGCTGTTGGAAGACGCGCTCGGCGCGATGCCCTGTTCGGTCGTGCTCTATGATGAGGACGATCGGCTGCAGTATTGGAATGCGCGGTTCACCGAGCAGTTCGAACCGCACACCCATCTGCTCGAGACCGGCAAAACCTATCAGACCCTGCTGCGCGAAGCCCTGGAGCGCGGCTTCCACCCAGTCCCGCCCGAGGAGTGGGACGCCTGGATGGCGACGGTCATGGCGCGCCGGCGCGAGGGCCGCGGCCAGAGCGAGTATCGCCTGGCCAATGGGGATTGGCTGCTCGCCATGGAGCGCCGGACTCGCCAGGGCGGGGTCGTGGGCGTGCGCCTCGACATCACCGATCAGAAACTGCGCGAGGCGGCACTTGATCACGCGCGCGCGGAAGCCGAGGCGGCGAACAAGGCGAAGTCCTCCTTCCTCGCCAACATGAGCCACGAAATCCGCACACCAATGAACGGCATCATGGGCATGAACACCCTGCTGCTGGACAGCCCGCTCGACGCCGAGCAGCGCCACTTCGCCGAGGCGGTGCAGCAATCGGCCGAAGCGTTGCTGGTCGTGATTGATGACATCCTCGATGTCTCGAAGATGGAAGCCGGCAAGCTCTCGCTCACCATCGACGACGCGGATCTGGCCCAGACGATCGAAGGGGTGAGTGCGCTGTTGGCGCCGCGCGCGGCCAACCAAGCGATCGAAATCGGCGACATGATCGACCCGTCGCTGCGCCGCCGCTTCCGGTTCGATCCTGTGCGGCTGCGCCAGGTGCTGCTCAACCTCGCGGGCAATGCTGTCAAGTTTACCCACCAGGGCTGGGTCTCGATCGAAGCGCGCCCCGTCGAGCGGCCGGCCTGGGCGGCAGCCGACGTGCCCGCCGATCGCACCTGGGTGCGCTTTGATATTGCAGATACCGGTATTGGCATCGAACCCGACGTGCTACCCCGCCTATTTGCCAAGTTCGAACAGGCCGACAGTTCGGTCACTCGGCGCTATGGCGGCACCGGGCTTGGTCTTGCGATCTGCCGCGAGCTGGTCTTGCTGATGGGTGGTCGCATCGACGCCGAAAGTGCGATCGGCAAGGGCAGCCGGTTCTGGTTCACCTTGCCCTTGGAACCAAGCGACCAGCCGATGGTGCACACCACGCCCGGCAGCCTGGCCGGCAAGCGCATGCTGGTGGTCGATGATCTGGAACTCAACCGTACCATCTTGCTGCGCGCTCTCGCCGCGATGGCTGTGGTGGCCGATGCCGTCGACGGCGGCCCGGCCGCGTTCGACAGGATTCGCGAAGCCCGCAATGCCGGGCAGCCCTACGCGTGCGTGCTGCTCGATGTCATGATGCCGGTCCTGTCCGGACCGGATGTGGCAGCCCAGCTGCGCGCCGATCCAGGCAATGCGGGCCTGCGCATCGTGTTCCTCTCCTCCGCCGGTGGCCACGGCACCGACACTGCCGATGTCGACGCGAGCCTGACCAAACCGATCCGCTTTC
>JAAFHH010000249.1 GCA_013297545.1 Alphaproteobacteria bacterium | reverse complement strand
GAACACGGGGTCCATGCCGCCGCCGTGACCCTCCACGCCCTCTGGCGCAATCAGGGCCGCCACCGGACCGCGGTGCTGCTGGCGCGCAATGTCGGCGCGCAGCGCAGGTCCGGCATCGAACGGGTCGCCAGCGAAGGTAACCAGTGCCAGCGGTAGACCAGATGGCAGTCCAGCAACCAATGCCTGCCATTCCGGCAGAGCGAGCTCGAACCGGCTGTTGCCGGGCCGGTTGGTGCCGTGGATCGCCGGCGCGATCGCGATCACACCGTCGAGCGGGGCTGTGCGCGCCGCCAACATGGCAAGCCACGCACCGCGGCTGTGGCCGGCGGCGATCACGCGGCGGTAGCCGTGAGCGCGCGCCGCGATCAGCCCGGCCGAGAAATCCGCACTGCCGCGATCGAGCGCGCTCTGCTGGCGCTCCCGGTCGAAGCGCAGGATGTCGAAGCCGCGGGCATAGACGTGGCGGGCCCACGGGTCCGGGTACTGGGCGATCTGGCTTGGGTCTGGCCCACTGCCATGGGTCCACACCATGACACCGGCCGCTGCCGCCGGTCCCCGCAGCGGATAGTCTGGATCGCTGAGGAACGGGCCAACCCGTTCGCGTGGCGGCTCTGGCCGTTCGCGGTCATCCAATCGGTCGCCCACTGCGATTACCCGGCAGCCATCCCCACAGGCGGCGAGTGCCTCGGCAATCGCCAGCGCTTCGCTGTCGCGCCCGATCACCGCACCGTGCCGGCCATCGGGGCCGATGGTGAAGGCGCGGTGAAACGGTTCTAACAAAAACGCCTGCCAGATAGCCTGCAGGCCCGCCGGTGCCTCAGCCGCGGTCAGGCGAACTTGGGCTTGGAGGGGTGGTGCTGCCAGCAGTGCCGCCAGCATAGCCCAGGTGCTGTAGCGCACTGCCGATCTCCTCCAATGTCGTTGCGTCGTCGATGGTGGCAGGCATGGTCCAGGTCTGGCTATCGGCAATCTTCTGCATGGTGCCGCGCAGGATTTTGCCGGACCGGGTTTTCGGCAGCCGCTGCACCACGGTCGCGGTCTTGAATGCTGCGACCGGGCCAATGCGATCACGCACCAGCTGCACCAACTCGGCCACCACCTGGTCTGGCGGCGTGGTGACGCCGGCTTTCAGCACCACGAAGCCAAGTGGTACTTGGCCTTTGATCGCGTCGCCCACCCCGATCACGGCACATTCGGCAACGGCTGGGTGGCTCGCCAGCACTTCTTCCATGCCGCCAGTCGACAGACGGTGGCCGGCGACGTTGATGATGTCATCGGTGCGCGACATCACGAAGACGTAGCCGTCGTCGTCGATCATCCCGGCGTCAGCGGTCTTGTAGTAGCCCGGGAAGTCACTGAGGTAGGACCGGCGGAACCCATCCGGATTCTGCCACAGCGTCGGCAGCGCGCCGGGCGGCAGCGGCAGCTTGACCACGAGGGAGCCGATTTCGCCGGCGGGGGCTGGCAGCAAGGCGTCGTTCAGCACCTGCACGTCCCACCCGGCCATCGGCACGGTCGGGGAGCCTGGCTTGACCGGCAAGCGGCCATGGCCGACCGGGTTGGCGCAGATCGGCCAGCCGGTTTCGGTCTGCCACCAATGGTCAATCACCGGCACGCCGAGGGTTTGCTCGGCCCAGGCGAGCGTATCCGGGTCGCAGCGCTCGCCGGCCAAGAACAGGGTGCGGAACGAAGACAAGTCGTACGCACCGAGCAGGGTGGCGTTCGGATCTTCCTTGCGGATCGCGCGAAACGCTGTGGGGGCCGTGAACAGCGCCTTCACCTTATGCTGTTCGATCACTCGCCAGAACGCCCCCGCATCCGGCGTGCCGACCGGCTTGCCCTCGTACAGCACCGTGGTCGCGCCCACCAACAGCGGCGCGTAGCAGATGTAGCTGTGGCCAACGACCCAGCCGAGGTCGGACGCCGTGAACATCGTATCGCCGGGGCCGATGTCGTAGATGTGGCGCATGCTCCAGGCGAGTGCGACCAAGTGCCCGCCGGTGTCACGGACCACCCCCTTCGGCACACCGGTCGTGCCGGAGGTGTAGAGGATATAGAGCGGATCGGTCGCGGCAACCGGCACACAGTCCGCAGGCGTGGCAGCAGCTTCGAGGGCCGCCCACTCGTGATCGCGCCCGGGCATCAGGCTGCCCTTGGCCTGATCGCGCTGCCAGAGCACGACGTGATCGGGTTGGTGGCGCGCCATTGCGATGGCACTGTCCAACAGCGGTTTGTAGCGCACGATGCGGCTGCCCTCGATGCCGCAGGACCCAGCGAGGATCACCTTCGGGGTCGCATCGTCGATACGCACCTTCAGTTCGTTGGCGGCAAACCCGCCGAACACGACGGAGTGGATGGCACCCAGCCGCGCGACCGCCAACATCGCCATCAAGGTTTCCGGGATCATCGGCATGTAGATCAGCACCCGGTCGCCCTTGGTGATACCAAGGTCGCGCAGCATGCCGGCGATTTTGGCGACGCGGGCCAGCAAATCCTGGTAGCTCCAGCGCTGGATCGTCGCGGTCACAGGACTGTCGTAGATCAGCGCTGTCACCCCGCCCTGCCCGGCCGCGACATGGCGATCGAGACAGTTGTGCGCGGTGTTCAAGATGCCGCCGGTGAACCAGCGGTAGAACGGCGCGTCCGACTCGTCGAGCACCGTGGCGAACGGTGTCTGCCAACTGATCGCGCGGGCTGCATCAGCCCAGAATTCGGCCGGGTCAGCGAGCGAACGACGGTGCAGGGCCGCAAAGGTCTCGGTCATGGCATCCTCCCATCGGTGAGAGTGCCCCTGGAGGCTCGGCCTGCCAACCCCGCCGAAGGGTGAATGCGGCGAGGTAGCTTCCGTCACGCAACAGTAGCGCTGGTACTCACGCCCGGACAAACCGCAGATCAAGGCTGTCGCGGTGTTCGGTCATGCCGTCAACGATGTGCGAGCGGTGGATTGTCTTGCCCGAAAACACGATGGCGTCTCCTGCCCGCATGTTTGGTGCGACCAGTGCAGCACCATACTCCTGAAGCACGTCGGCTTCGGCGATCTCAGCCCCTATCTCGCCATAGATGCTGCGTCCATGCGGCGACGGCTGCAGGACGTAATCAATGCGTTGATTGACCAATTGGAGCGAAGGCGACGACACCCCACAGGCAATCAACGGGATCCAGACGTTCACAAGTGGCTCCTTCAGAACTTTCTCATCCTGATGGAACGGAAGGCGCAGTGAGAATCCTTCAGTATTGTCATCAGGTCGAACCCGACGGTAAAAAGAGTAATCTGAAATTCTTACATTTCCATTCAGCCATAGTTTGGCCAACTCCAATACCGGTTTGCGAAAACAGTCGGCAAGCTCTTTGGATTCTTCGCTAGGCCAATCTACCTGAAGTGCATTTGAAACGAATACTTTTCGTTTGTATTCCGGCAACGTCCCAGCATCTCGGTCGCGCTCGAATCGGGCAAACGCCTCAACAAATATATCCGCTGCCCGTTTGACTTCATCTTCTGAATAGACGTTTCTCAAGACTACCATGCCACGATCCCGTAACGTCCGCCACGGCAGGGAGGGCGCTAGCTCAAATCGACGATCCCAAGATATCTCAACCATAAGCCACCATCGTTGCGAAACCCTTGCGTGGAAAAAACCTGGCACTGTTGTATCGCAGCGCGGTTACCGCTGTGTGTTGACTATAGCTTCCCCAAGTTTTGCTGAAAATCGCCAATTCTGTCGCAGGTTCCGAAAATCGGATGTGTGCGAAAGTGATCGCTGCCCGTCGTTTGATGGCTCAGCTTGGCCGAGTTCAACCGCCCCGCCCGAGGGTCGATTGCCAACGCCGCGAAAAGCAGAGACCCTCCGCCACGCGTCGTTGTGAAGGAGACTGCTAATGCTGCAATCGATTTTCGACCAGGGACTGGACCGGCTGGCAGCCAACCATGTGCCGCTGTCGCCACTCGGGTTCCTGGCGCGCACCGGCTCGATCTACCCGGAACGCATCGCGATCATCCATGGGGACCTCCGCCGAAGCTACGCGGAGTTTCACACCCGCAGCCGGCGTCTGGCGTCCGCCCTTGTGCGCGCCGGGGTGAAGCCAGGCGAGACGGTCGCCGCGATGCTGCCGAATGTACCAGCAATGCTGGAGGCGCACTTTGGCGTGCCGATGGCGGGTGCTGTGCTGAACTCGCTGAACATCCGCCTGGATGCGCCCACCATCGCCTTCATGCTGCAGCATTCCGAAACCAAGGTGCTGTTGACCGACCAGGAATTCGCCCCGGTCATTGAGCAAGCGCTCGCCAGCATGGCGGACAAGCCGCTGGTGATCGATGTCATGGACGATCTCGCCCGCACCGGCCACGCGATCGGAGCGATGACCTTTGAGGCGTTCCTCGCGACCGGCGATCCTGACTTCGACGCGATCTTGCCCGCCGATGAATGGCAAGCGATCAGCTTGAACTATACCTCTGGCACCACCGGCGACCCGAAGGGCGTGGTCTATCACCACCGCGGGGCGTACTTGAATGCCCTCGGCAACGGCATGGTCTGGCATCTGCCGGACCAGCCGATTTACCTGTGGACCCTGCCGATGTTCCACTGCAACGGCTGGTGCTTTCCCTGGACCATCACGGCCTACGCCGGCACCCACGTGTGCCTGCGCCGGGTCGACGCCGCCGCGATGTTCGAGGCGATCGCGGCCCACGGCGTCACGCACATGTGTGGGGCGCCGATCGTCATGGGCATGCTGATCAACGCAGCCCAGGAACAGCGCAAGCCCCTGCCCCACCCAGTTCAGCTGATGACCGCCGCCGCCCCGCCGCCCGCAGCCGTGATCGAGGCGATGGAGGCGCAAGGCTTCCGGATCACCCACGTCTATGGCCTGACCGAAGTCTATGGCCCGGTCACGGTGTGCGAATGGCACCCGGCCTGGAACGAGCTGCCGATTGCGGAGCAAGCCCGCCTGAAGGCCCGCCAAGGGGTACGCTACCCCGTGCTCGACGGCTTGATGGTCGCCGATCCCGAGACGTTGGTACCGGTGCCCGCCGATGGCGAGACCATGGGCGAGGTGTTCATGCGCGGCAATGTCGTGATGAAGGGCTACCTCAAGAACCCGAGTGCGTCCGAGGCCGCGTTCCGTGGCGGCTGGTTCCACACCGGCGACCTCGGTGTCATGCACGCGGATGGCTACATCGAGCTAAAAGACCGCTCGAAAGACATCATCATCTCCGGCGGGGAGAACATCTCGACGATCGAGGTGGAAGGCGTACTCTACCGCCACCCGGCTGTGCTAGAGGCAGCGGTGGTCGCGCGGCCCGATGCCAAGTGGGGCGAAACGCCATGCGCCTTCGTGTTCGTGAAGGACGGCGCGGGCGTCACCGAAGCCGAGATGATCGCGTTCTGCCGCCAGCACCTCGCCGGCTACAAGGTGCCGAAAACCGTGGTGTTCGGCCCGCTGCCGAAAACCTCGACCGGCAAAATCCAGAAGTATCTCCTGCGCGACCGCGCGAAGGCGCTGTAGGC
>JAAFHH010000248.1 GCA_013297545.1 Alphaproteobacteria bacterium | reverse complement strand
GCTGTGGCCGACGCTGCGCCAAAAGCCGATGTTGACCGGATGCGCCACCTTGGCGAAATCGACACGGCGCGCCGGGATCGCGTAGGGCTTGGCCGTGATCCCCTCGACTGCACTGTCGTCGACCGCGGGGTTGCGCAAGAACGCCGGGAAGTGGCGGCCAAGTGGGCCTTCACCGGCGACCACCGCGTGCAGGGCTGCCGGCAGGCCGTCGGCGCCAAGCGACGCACGCAAGCGCACGTGCGACAGCGGGCGGTAGGCGTCGCGCTTGAATTCCTCCTCCCGGCTCCACAGCACTTTGACCGGCCGGCCGGCAGCGCGCGCCAGCATGATCGCCTCGCCGAACACGTCCGCCGTGCCATAGATGAAGTGCCGACCGAAGAAGCCACCCAGGGGTGGGGTGTGCACCCGCACCCGCTCACGCGGCAGCTGGGCGATGGCGGCGGCGACTTGCTGATAGATCTCCGGCGCCTGGTTCGGTGCCCACAGATCGAGGCTGCCGTCGGCATTGAAGCGCGCGAGTGCGGAGGGCGGCTCGATCTGCGCATGCGCAAGATAAGGCGCGTCGTACTCCGCCTCGATCACCCGGGCGGCCCGGCCGAGCACACCCGGCGCGTCGCCCTGCTCTTCTGCCGCCGCCCCACCGCCAGCGCGGGAGGCGGCACGCAAGCTCGCGAGCACGCTTTCGCTGCTGACAGTTTCAGCCACACCACCTTGCCAGGTGACCTGCAGCGCTTCGGCACCCTTGCGGGCCCGCCACCAGGTGTCGGCCAGCACGGCCACCCCCTCGGGCAGGCGGTGCACGGACGCGACACCCGGCATGGCGCGCACGGCAGCTTCGTTGCCGATGGTGGCGGGCGTCGCCCGTTGGCGGTCGCCATGCAGCACGAAGGCGTGCAGCATGCCATCGACCCGCAGATCGATGCCGTACTGGACAGCACCGGTCGCCTTGGCGCGCGCATCGATGCGCGTGACCGATTTGCCGATCAGACGGAAGTCTTTCCGGTCTTTCAGCGCGACGTTGGCTGGCACCTGCAAGCGTGCAGCGTCGTCGGCGAGCGCACCGTAATCGAGCCGCCGGTTGCTCGCGGCATGCACGACCCGGCCGGGCTCGCTCGTCAGCTCGCCCACCGGCACGCCCAAGCGCTGCGCCGCGGCGGCGAGCAGCATGGCGCGGGCATTGGCGCCGAGCTGGCGAAAGCTGGTGTAGGTGCTACGCACTGACAGGCTGCCGCCGGTGATGCGCATCTGGTCGCCGAACAGGATCTGGTAGACCGCATCGGCCGGCGCGCAGGTGACGCGGAACTGCGCGATGTCCGCATCCAGCTCCTCCCCAACCAGCTGCGCGATCGCGGTATCGATGCCCTGCCCGCCTTCGGCGAACGGGTTGGCGAGGTCGATCGTGCCATCGCGGTTGATGCGCAGGTACGCGCCCACGTTCGCAATCTTCGCACTGGCAGCTGGCAGGGCCGGCATCGCGGCTTGCGCGACAGCGCGGCGCGGGGTGGTGCCAAGCCCGATCGCGAGGACGAGGCCACCGCTGCCCGCGAGTACGGCGCGGCGTGACAGGTTCACCGTCTCACCCACCTGGGGGCGGCGCGTCCCTTCAAGGTTTCCCATCGGTGTCTCCTGGGTCATGCGCGCGCAGCCGTGTCGATCGCCGCAGCAATGTCGAGATAGGTGCCGCAGCGGCACAGATTGGTCATCGCAGCGCCGATTTCGGCGGCCGTCGGGGCGGGGGTGGTCTTCAGCAGCGCGGTCGCTGCGACGACTTGGCCGGACTGGCAATAGCCGCATTGGGCGACGCCAAGCTCGCTCCACGCCTTGACCACCTTCGCGCCAACGGGATCGCTTTCGATCGCTTCGATGGTGATGATCTCAGCACCTGCTGCGGCTTCCAGCGGCAAGGCGCAGCTGCGCATCGCTTGGCCGTCGAGCAGCACCGTGCAGGCGCCGCACTGGGCCACACCGCAGCCATACTTGGTGCCCGTGAGGTTGAGGATATCGCGCAGCACCCACAACAGCGGGGTATCCGCTTCGGCAGCCACGCGGTGCGTGCGGCCGTTCACCGTGATGTCGATCATGCTTCAGAATTTCCTTATATAAAGCACGGACTTAGCGCCGCGGCGACAGGGTCGAAGACCGATTGCTGCCTCTGTCGCGTGGCTCTGTGGCAGATTCATGGCGGCCCAGCACGCGCGATGCTAGCGCAGGCTGAGGACGGTTTTGTGACCACCGTCGCTCAGGTCACCGCCTAGACCCGCGCCAGCTGAAACAGCGCCAACAGCGCCGTCGTGGTCGCGACCGACAGCACGGTTGAAATCAGCACCAAGCTCGCCGTGCGCGCGGTCGCCACGTCGTAGCGCTGGGCGAGCAGATAAACGTTGGTGCCGGCCGGCAGCGCAGCACACAGGGTTGCGACCTCGACCGTCATCTGGTCGAGGCCAGCACCATACTTGGTCGCCAGAAACACCAGCGCCGGCAATGCCAACAGCTTGGCGGTGGTCGCGACCAAGGTTTCCGGCAAGTGGGCGGCCAGCCGGTAGCCGAGCAGGCTCGCCCCCAGCGCAATCAGCGAGCACGGCACGGTCGCCTGGCCGAGCAAGCGCAAGAAGGCATCGACCGGGGCTGCAAGCCCAATGCCGCTGGCGCTGAGCGCCAAGCCGGCCGCGATCGAATTCACCATCGGGTTCTTCACCATGGCGATTGCCGCCGCGCGCACGGTGCCACCGGCATTGCCAGCACCGCGGGCAGCTTCGACCAGTACGGTGGTAACCGTGATCAGGATGGCGGAATGGACGGAAATGATCAGCATCAGCGGCTTCAAGCCGGCCGGCCCATACGCCTCCAACGTGAGCGGAATGCCGAGCAGCACGGTGTTGGAAAACGTCGCGCCCATCGCCATCACTGCACGACCATCGGGGGCAGTGCCAAAGCCGCGGCCGGCCAGCAAGGAGAGCGCGTAGACCGCGAGGCACGGCCCGAAGTATGCGGCCAGCAAGCCGAGATCGCCGACCTGCGGCGGTGCCAAGCCGGCCATGGTGCGAAACAACAGGGCTGGCGTCGCCACGGCATAGACGAACAAGCCGAGCGCCTTCGCGCCATCGGCCGACAACAACCCAAGCGCCCGCACCGCGACGCCGCAGGCGACGAGGCCGAACACCGGCAGAACAATGGCGATCAGGGCTGCGAACACTGACGTCACGCTACCGCGCTTCCTGCCCGCGACGCCAGCATTGACCCCCCAATAGACCCCATCGACAGCAGGGTCAGCGCTTGGCACACTCACCATCGCTTAAGCAAAAACACGACCGGGGGGACCACATGGCAGGCATCAGCATTCGCGGCGTCCGCAAGGCGTATGGCGAGACCAAGGTGATCCACGGGGTTTCGGTCGACATCACAGACGGTGAATTCGTCGTGCTGGTCGGCCCATCGGGCTGCGGCAAGTCGACCTTGCTGCGCATGATCGCGGGCTTGGAAGAAATCTCCGATGGCGAGATCGCGATCGGCGACCGGGTGGTGAACGACCTGCCGCCGAAAGCGCGCGACATCGCCATGGTGTTCCAGAACTACGCGCTCTATCCGCACATGACGGTGTTCGAAAACATGGCGTTCTCGCTCACCTTGAAGGGGGCATCGAAGGCGGAAAAAGAAGAAAAGGTCCGCCGCGCCGCCGGTATTTTGAACCTGACGCCGCTGCTGGAACGCTTGCCCAAGCAACTGTCCGGCGGCCAGCGCCAGCGCGTCGCCATGGGCCGCGCGATCGTGCGCGACCCGCAGGTGTTCCTGTTCGACGAGCCACTGTCGAACCTCGATGCGAAGCTGCGCGTCCAGATGCGCACCGAGATCAAGGCGCTGCACCAGCGCTTGAAGGTGACCACGGTGTATGTGACGCACGACCAGATCGAAGCCATGACCATGGCTGATCGCATCGTGGTGATGCACGACGGCATCGTCGAACAAGTCGGCACCCCGCTCGAGCTCTACGACAGCCCGGCCAATCTGTTCGTTGCGGGCTTCATCGGCTCACCGGCGATGAATTTTCTGGCCGGCATCGTGCGCCGGGACGGTGGGTCAGCGGCGATTGAGCTGCCGGGTGGCTACACCATGCCGGCCGCCACGTCGGCCGCTGCCGGCAGCGCGGTCAAAGTGGGGATCCGCCCGGAACACCTCACCCTCGCCCCGGCCGGCCAGGGGATTTCCGCGCGCATCAATGTCATCGAACCGACGGGGTCAGAGACCTTCGTGCAAGCCGACATCGACGGCGAACCGCTCACCGCCGTGTTCCACGAACGCCACCCGCTGCACCCGGGGGCGATGCTGTCGCTCACCCCGCGGGCGGATCAGCTGCACGTGTTCGACGCGGCCTCCGGCCAACGGGTGTAGGCCTAAACCGCGACCGAAACCCCCGCATCGACCCGGTGCGCTGCCACCAGCAGCCAGGCGACCCGGCTGGCGGTGGGATCGAGCACCGGCAGCACCAGGCGTTCCCAGGTCTGCCAGGTGCCGTCGAACTGCGCGGTGTAGAGCCGCCAGGCCGGCGCTTTGGACTGCACGACTTGGCGGTACTCGGCCTTCAAGATCGCCCCGCGATCGGGCGGCAGCGCTGCGACGTCAACACCGGTCATGTCGACACCGAAGGCCTGCTTCAGCCCGCTGCCGTAGAAGGCGTAGCGAAACTCCCCCAGCGTGCGCACTTCGATCACGGTGAGGTCCGCCCGCCAGCGGTCGAGGTGGGCGCCATCGATCGTGCGCATGGTGGGCGCGATCCCGCCTTGGCGGCAGGTGTGCCACAGGGTGTAGAGCGTGCTGAGGGCCGGGTGCTTCAGGCTCGCCTGGATCGGATCCATCGTCATGGACGCAATGCTGCCGCCTTCTGGCGGCGGGGTCCAGAGGGATCAGCCGCTGAATGCCCAGCCGAGCGCGAGACCCGCCGCGATTGCCCACGGCAACCAGCGCCCGCGCTGGTGGCGCGAGAGGGCGGCTGCCAGGCGGTCGACTGTTTCCGGGTGCAGTTTCACGCCACCACTCGCGATATCGCGCGCGGCTTTGTCGACGGCACTGAGCACCGCTGGCACGCGGCTCGCGGCATCGACCAGGCGTTCGCCCGCTTGCACCAGGCGGGCGGCGGGCCCGCGGTGTTCGAGCATCCAGGTCTCAATCAAGGGCCGGGCCAATTCCCACATGTTGACACTGGGGTCGAGCAGCCGGCCCATGCCTTCGGCCTGCACCATGGTTTTCTGCAGCATGAGGAGCTGCGGCTGGGCGCGCATCTCGAAGGTTTGGGTGATCTCGAACAGCTGTGCCAACAGGCGCGCGACCGAGATTTCAGCCAGCGGCTTGCCGAGCAGCGGCTCGCCAATCGAGCGGCAGGCCTGGGTGAAGGTCTCGATCGATTGGTTGGCGGGCACGAAGCCCGCTTCGAAGTGCACCCGGGCGACGCGGGCGTAGTCTTGGGTCAAGAAGCCGAGCAGCATGTCCGCTAGCGCATAGCGGGTCTGCCGGTCAACCCGGCCCATGA
>JAAFHH010000246.1 GCA_013297545.1 Alphaproteobacteria bacterium | reverse complement strand
CCGGAAGGTTGCGGCGGCGCACTCTTCGACCTTGGGAAAGGCCTTCAGCAGCTGAAATGCGGGACTGTCCGTGTGCTTTAGCTTCGCTGCCTCCAGCAGCTTGCCAACATCAGCAATCATGCCAGCCGGATCTGCCGGCACGCCGTCAGCCGTTAAGCTGTAGTGCAGGGCGCGCAAGGGGCGGACATCGAAGGGTAGCTGGTCGCCACCCTTGGCAAACGTGAGAACTGTGCTGGCTGGCTTCGTCGCGTGTCGGATGCCGAGTTCGTAGAACACATTGGCATTAGCGCTGGTGAGGTCCGCAATGGCGTACTCGCACAAGACCAAACGTTCGAACATCGCGGTATGGATCACGCCGCCCACTTGTTCTTCATCGGCGCGCAGCGGCTCCATGCCAGCGGCCTCGATGGCCCGGCGGTACACAGTCTCGTACAAAGCATCGAAGTTGATGGTGACATCGCCCGACTTCTTCTGGCCAAACGGCATCAGCACAAAGCAGAGCGGCTTCGTCTCCATGGCTCGCACCCCCACCAACAGCCCGCTGGTTGCAAACTACCCTGCCTGTGGCAATCGTTCCATCCCCATCGTCACACCACCGACACGAAATCCCCTTGCATCGGTGCGGGCTCGCCGTCTACCGATGGGTTGGTGAGGGGATGCATCGGACGGTGGTGATGGGAAACGCAACACCCGCGCTGGAAGTGCGGGAGCTGACCAAGCGTTTTGGCGCGCTTGAAGTGTTGAAGGGCGTGTCGCTTGCGGCCGCTGAGGGGGAGGTGATTTCGATTCTGGGCTCCTCCGGTTCCGGCAAGTCGACCATGTTGCGCTGCATCAACCTGTTGGAAACGCCCGATGGCGGCGAGGTTTTGGTGGCAGGCGAGGCGATCCGCATGACCACGCGGCGCGATGGCTCGCCGGTGCCGGCCGATCAGCGCCAGGTCGATCGGCTGCGCACGGAACTCGGCATGGTGTTCCAGAGTTTTAACCTGTGGACCCATATGACCGTGCTCGACAATCTGATCGAAGCACCGGTGCACGTGCAAAAGCGCCCGCGCGCCGAGGCGATTGCCGAGGCAGAGGCCATGCTGGCCAAAGTCGGCATGGCGGAAAAGCGCAACGCTTATCCCAATCACCTCTCCGGCGGCCAGCAGCAGCGTGCGGCGATCGCGCGGGCACTGTGCATGAACCCGAAGGTGCTGCTGTTTGATGAGCCGACCTCGTCGCTCGACCCAGAACTCGTAGGCGAAGTGCTGCGGGTGATGCGATCGCTCGCCGAAGAGGGGCGGACCATGCTGGTCGTCACCCACGAAATGGGCTTCGCGCGCGAAGTCTCCAACACTGTGGTTTTCCTGCACCAGGGCAAGGTCGAAGAAATCGGACCGCCGGAGCAGGTGTTCGGCCACGCCCGCTCGGAGCGGGCGCGCGCCTTTATCGCCAGCCAACTCTAGGCTTCACGCAACGAAAGAGGGGACCAACCCATGAACAAGTTTCTGCTTTCTGCCGTGGCACTCGCGGCCATGGCGCTCAGCACGGCGGCTGACGCGCAACAACGCACCGTGCGCATCGCCTCCGAAGGTGCCTTCCCGCCGTGGAACGCAACCGATGCGTCGGGCAAGATCATCGGCTTTGAAGTCGATCTCGCCAACGCGCTGTGCGAGCGGATGCAGGTGCGCTGCGAAATCGTGGCGCAGGCGTGGGATGGCATCATCCCGGCCCTGCAGGCGCGCCGCTATGATGCGATCATGGCCGGCATGTCGATCACCGCGCGCCGCATGGAAGTGATCAACTTCTCGGTGCCCTACGGTTCCTCGCCCGCGCGCATGGCCGTGCAAAAGCAGCACCGTTTGGCCAATTGGGCGACCCCGGGCAATGTGGAGCGCGTGCGCATGGACGCGCTGACCCCGCAGATGACCACGGCGTTCGATGAACTGAAGAAGGCGATTTCTGGCCTCACCATCGGCGTGCAGACCCAAACCATCCAGGCGAACTTCCTGGAAGAGCACATGCGCGGCGTGGTGCGCATTCGCACCTACGACACCATGGAAAACATGGTGCTGGATTTGAACGCCGGCCGCGTTGATGCGGTGTTCGGCTCTGGTGCCAACCTGAAGGCGCTGGCTGACAAGGGCGACAATGTCGCGATGTTCGGCCCGGGCTTCACCGGTGGCACCTTCGGGGCTGGCGTTGGTGTCGGCCTGCGCAAGGACGACGCTGATCTGAAGGCGATGTTCGACCAAGCGATCGGCTGGGCCAATGATACCGGCGTGATCCGCCGGCTGTCGATGCAGTGGTTCGGCTTCGACGTCTCGATCAACTAGGCAGATACGGGAGCCCGCGGCGTGGAGCTGCTCAGTTTCGGTGACAAGGGTTGGGGCGACGAGATGGTGCGCGCCGCCCTGATGACCCTCGCCGTGGCGACGGCGTCGTTTGCGCTCGGTTTGGTGTTGGGCAGCGGTGTCGCTGCCCTTCGCCTCGCCCGCAGCAGCGCGCTCCGCGGTATTGGGGAGACTTACACCACCGTGCTGCGGGCGATCCCGGATCTGTTGATCATCTACTTGCTGTTCTTTGGCTCCAGCCAAGCGATGCAGTGGGTTGCCGGCTGGTTCGGCTACCACGGCTATCTCGAACTCTCGCCCTTCATGATCGGTACGATCGCGATCGGGTTTGTCTCCGCCGCGTTCTCAGGCGAGGTGATCCGCGGTGCGGTGCAAGCCGTGCCCCGGGGCCAGATCGAAGCAGCCAAGGCGTGCGGCATGCCAACCTGGCTTCGGTTTCGCCGCATCCTGGTGCCGCAGGTCGCGCGCTATGCCTTGCCGGGCCTCGGCAATGTTTGGCAGGTGACCTTGAAGGAAACCTCGCTGATTTCCGTCGTCGGTCTGGTTGAGATCATGCGCCAGGCCAGTGTCGCGGCGGGGTCGACCCGCCAGCCGTTTACCTTCTACGCCGTCGCCGCCGTGCTGTACTTGGTGCTCACCGCCGGGTCGAACCGGATGTTTGGCCTGGCCGATCGCTGGGCCAACCGCGGCGTCAGGAGGGCCTGAGCGATGGATTTCGCACTGATGTGGGAAAGTCTGCCGAAGGTGCTCGCGGGCGCAGGCATGACCTTCCAATTGACCTTCGCGGCCCTAGCCCTCGGCTTCGTGCTCGCCTGCCTGATCGCGTCCGCCAGCTTGTCGAAGTCGAAGCTGATTTCGGTGCCGGCGGACACGTATGTCTACTTGTTCCGCTCCACCCCGCTGTTGGTGCAGATCTTTTTGATCTACTACGGGCTTGGTCAATTCCAGGACGTGCGTTCCAGCATTTTTTGGCCGTTCTTGCGCGAACCCTTCGCGTGCGCGGTGCTGGCGCTGACCTTGAACACCGGTGCCTACACGGCGGAGATCATCAAGGGCGGCATCCGCTCGGTGCCCTGGGGCCAGGTGGAAGCGGCGCGGGCGTGCGGCATGAGCGGCCTGCTGCTCTACCGCCGCATCTTGTTCCCAATCGCGTTTCGCCAAGCGCTGCCGGGCTATGGCAATGAGATCATTTTGATGATCAAGGCGTCGTCGCTGGCGTCCACCATCACGCTGCTGGAGATCACGGGGATTGCCCGCGTGATCATTGCAGATACGTTCCGACCGGTAGAATTGTTCATCGTCGCCGGCTCGATCTATCTCGCGATCAACGCGGTGCTCAGCCGCGGGGTGCGGATGCTGGAACTGCACCTGTCGCCCCAGCTGAAAGACACGCTGGATACCGAACAGCAGCGCCAGCGCACGGCCGTGATCGCCCGATGATGTTGCGGCCGGCGGTTGCCCCGGATGTCGCCGCGATTGCCGCCCTGCATGTCGCGAGCTGGCAGGCAGCCTATCGCGGCATCTATTCGGATCACTTCCTCGACCAGGAAGCCCCCGCCGAACGCCTGGCGTATTGGACAGGGGTCTTGGCCAGTGACCGCTTCCGCATCGCCCTGGTGGCGGAAGACCAGGGGGCGATCATCGGCATCTGCCTCGCCCTCAAAGACGAGGAACACGGGTTCGATGCCCTGATCGACACCCTGCACGTCGCCCCAGATCGGCGTGGCGCGCGCCTCGGGGCCGTGCTGCTCGGCGCGGTCGTCGCCGAGCTGATCGCAGCCGACTGCCAATCGATGTTCTTGTGGGTGTTTGAAAACAACCACCCGGCCCGGCGGTTTTACCAACGCCTCGGGGCTGAGGTGCAGGATGCCGGCACGTTCGAGGTCTATGGCTCGGTGGTGCATGACATGAAATGCGTATGGCGCGACTTGCCAGCGTTGGTCGCTGCCTGCCGTGGCCACGGAATGTCGCTGCCACTCTCAGGATAGCGAGATGTACTTTTAGTGCATCTAGACATGTAGTGGTGGATTTTGTCCGACTCAACCGCGCATGGAAACAAGCGCATCCCCCGAATCGGACGAGGCCGCGGAGCGGATTGAGCGCTTTATTGCGCGTTGGCACGCGAGCACGGGCGGACAAGAGCGCGCCAACTATCAGATGTTTTTGTCTGAACTTGCTGAGGCACTTGGGGTCGCGCGGCCCGATCCGGCGGGTCATGAAAGTGCCAACGACTACGTGTTTGAACGCGCGGTGAAAGAAGTCCACCGGGATGGTGCGATCACCACCCGCCACATCGATCTCTACAAGCGCAACCACTTCGTTTTGGAAGCAAAACAATCCCGCTGGGTTGGGGCCGGGTCGGGCAAAGTGGTCGAAACCACCGCCGCGCGCGACGATCGGCTGCGTCAGGACGCCCGCGGCTCTGGCCGGGAGACCAAGAGCTGGGACGTGCTGATGCTAAACGCCCGCAACCAGGCCGAAGGCTATGTCCGCCTGCTGCCGGCGGGTCATGCCATGCCGCCGTTCATTTTGGTCTGCGATGTCGGCCACTGCATCGAGGTCTACGCGAATTTTCGCTGCGACGGCAAAGCCTACGACCAGTTTCCGGACCGGATGGCGTTCCGGATCTATCTGGAAGACTTGCGCAAACCCTGCGTGCGCCGCCAGCTGGCGGCGATCTGGACCGACCCGCACAGCCTCGATCCCGCCCGCCGCACCGCCGGGGTCACCCGCCAGATCGCCGAACGCTTGGCGGCGGTGTCGAAGGTGTTGGAGGCGGCCGATCACCCGCCGGAGGCGGTGGCGCAATTCCTGATCCGCTGCCTGTTCACCATGTTCGCCAATGATGTCGGCCTGTTGCCAGACCAGTGTTTTCGCGACGTGCTGCAGCGCTGCGAGGATGATCCGAGCACGTTTCCCCACGATGTCGGCCAGCTCTGGCAAGCCATGGACACCGGCGGCTACGCGTTCGCGATCCGCAACCGGGTCCGCCAGTTCAACGGCGTGTTCTTCAAGAACTGCGAGGTGCTGCCGCTTGGAAAGGAGGAGATTGGCGAGCTGCGCCGGGCCGCCAGCTACGATTGGCGCGATGTCGATCCCGGGATTTTTGGCGCACTGCTCGAACAAGCGCTCGATCCGGTGGAGCGCCGGCGCTTGGGTGCGCACTACACCCCGCGCCCCTATGTCGAGCGGCT
>JAAFHH010000245.1 GCA_013297545.1 Alphaproteobacteria bacterium | reverse complement strand
CAGGCTCGGGTGTCTGGATCGACCAGCGGGCCAATCACCGTTGCCACCCGGGCGTGGTAGGCATCCACCCAGGCACGCTCCGCCGGGGTCAGCAGGCTGACTTCGATCAACGCCCGGTCGATCGGCGCCAAGGTTAGCGTCTCAAAGCCGAGCAGCGGGCGCTCCGCACCAGCTGGGGCCGGCTCTTCGCGCACCACCACCAGGTTCTCGACCCGGATGCCGTAGCCGCCGGTTTTGTAGTAGCCGGGCTCGTTCGACAAGATCATGCCCGGCTTCAAGGCGACCGTGTTGCCGACCTTGGCAATGCGCTGCGGCCCCTCGTGGACGGAGAGATAGCTGCCGACGCCGTGGCCAGTGCCGTGGTCGTAGTCGAGCCCGACGGACCACAGCGGCAAGCGCGCCAGCACATCGAGCTGCGATCCCGTGGTGCCAACCGGAAACCGGGCGGTGCTGAGCGCGATGTGGCCCTGCAGCACCCGCGTGAACCGATCGCGCTGCTCCGCATTCGGGGTGCCGATCGCAATCGTGCGGGTGATATCCGTCGTGCCGTCGACGTATTGGGCGCCGCTGTCGATCAGGTAGAGCTCCCCCGGCGTCAGGATCCGCTCGCTCGCTGGGCTCGCGCGGTAGTGCACGATCGCGCCGTTTGATCCAGCGCCGGAGATCGACGGGAACGAGAGGTCGCGAAAGCCGTCGCCCTGACGCCGGAACGCTTCGAGCTGGTCCGACACCGCGATTTCGCCAAGGCCAGCGCCGTGGCCGCTGAGCCAGCACAGGAATCGGGTGACCGCCGCACCATCGCGGATGTGTGCTGCGCGCGTGCCATCCAGCTCGACCGGGTTCTTGCACGCTTTGGCGAGCAGGCAGGGGTCAGCACCGCGCACCACCTCCGCGCCGGCCGCGGTGAGGCGTCGGGCGATGGTGGCGCCCGTGGTCGCGGGGTCGATCAGCACTTTCTGGCCGCTCAAGCGGCTGAGGGCGGCTTCGAACCGGTCCGGCTGGTCGATCGAGACATCATTGCCCAGCGCCTCGCGCACGCCAGGCACCAGCTTGCGCGGATCGACGAACCATTCGACGGCGCCGGACGCACTGACCAGCGCGAACGACAAGGGCAGGGGTGTGTGCGGCACATCGCTGCCGCGCACGTTGAGGAGCCAAGCCAGCGAATCCGGCTGGGTCAGCACGGCAACCCCAGCCCCTTGGCGGGTGATGTCGCGCCCAACCTCGGCGCGCTTGTCCGCACTGCTGCGACCGGTGTGCGCCAGCAGCTGCAGGCGGATCGGCCCGAGTGGCGGTGGCGGCTGGTGCTGCCAGACCGCATCGATCGGGTTGTCATCCAGCACGACGATCTCCGCCCCGGCACGGCGAGCAGCGGCCTGGTAGCGTTCGATCTGGTCTTCGGTGTGCAGGCGGCCATCGGCGCCGATGCGCATGCCCTTGGTGGGTGCGGTCGTCAGCCATTCGGTCGCCGGCTGTTCGGTCAGGTGGCGGATGTCGAACAGGCTGGTATCGACCTGGTCACGAACCTGTAAGGTGTAGCGGCCATCGACGAACACCGCGGCTTTGGTGGTCAGAATGATCGCCAGGCCCGCGGAACCCGTAAACCCGGTCGCCCAGAACAGGCGTTGGGCGCGGCCGGGCACGTATTCGCCTTGATGTTCGTCCGCGCGCGGAATGATCAGCCCGTCGAGCCCGCGATTGGTGAGCGCTTGGCGCAGCGCCGCGATCCGACCCTTGGTATCGCGCGGATCGCTTGCTGCCATGCGTTCGGCGCGATGCTGGCTGACCGCCGCGCGCTGGCTGGCTGTGGCCTCAGGGACCACCAGGTCCAGCCAGATTGGATCGTGCGGGTCAAGCGCGGCCGCGTCGATGCCGGCCAACAGGGCTTCCAACTGATCGGCGGAACCGCCCTTGAAACCGGACGCAGCAACGATATCTGGCATGGCGGTCGCTCCCCAACGACGCGGGTGGCGCGCCGGGTGCCCAGCATAGAGGGGCCGTCGGGCGTCGCAAGTGGTCTGCATTTGCTACGCATTTTTGGCATAACGACGGCAATCACCATGCGCAGAGTTCATTGCTGCATTGCACAATGGCCTCTCGAAACCGGGCGGAAAGGTATTATCTTTGGGTCGTGACGAGGGCGGCACTCGCTGCCCCGCCGAACGCAAGACTGAAGAGAAGGAACACACCATGTCCGCCGCCACCGATAGCGCAACTGCCCGCCAGACGCTGTCTCACGATGTAATGGCCGTTGTCCGCGCTGCGCGCGTTGCCCAACAGCCGGCACTGATCCGTGCGGTTGTCGAAGTGGTTGATCGGGTCCGGGCCATGCTGGCCGCTCGCCGCGCCGAAGCGGAATTGAAGTCGCTGGATGACCGGTTATTGGCCGACATCGGCATTACCCGGGGTGATATCCCGGCCGTGCTGGCGAACACCAACGACCGTCCGACCCGGGTCGCCTAACCACCCCTTTCCTCTGACCCCCGCCATGCCGGGGCAGCCGCCGAGCGTCCTCCCCCTCCCCCCTCCGACGACGCTCCGCGGATTGGTGACCGACCGCATCCCCTCCCCCCCTAGCGGATCGGCACCTTAGACGACGCGGACCAGGCCCCCCCTGGTCCGCGTTTGTCGTTTCTGGGGTTGGCACTGCATCTGAATCCCCGCGCGCACCGTTCTCTTGCCCGAGAGCTCGGGAGAGATGCGATGTGGCCGTGGGTGGTTGGATGTGTGCTGGCGGTGGGTGTGGCGGTGGCAGCACTCGCCCAACCCGCCTATGAGAGCTGGGATGTGCTGCCCGAACGCTTCGGCAGCACTGGCGACAATGGCGTCGTGATCGACGGCTACCGGGTCCGGCACGACGGGGCGCTGTGCACCACGCCGTTCACGGCGACTGATGCGGCCGGCACGATCTTCCACAATCTGGCGGAATTCGACGCAGTCCCGGTCGCGGGCGGCATCTTGTGCCAAAACGGCCGCTGGCGTGCGGTCAATGGCGGTGCATCCGGCACCACGCCCTTGCAGGTATTCTTGAAAGACGGTGTCCAGCGCGGCCGGTTCTGAGGCTGGACCCTAGCCCCCGAGATAGGGCAAAGTCCCTGACCAAAGGGGGAAACACACCATGGCACATCCGGCAGTCGCCCATCCGGTGGCGGCACCAGACCAGTTGACGGCAGCGCTCGCGGAACTCGGCCAGCTGCTGGGCAATCGTTTGTCGACGGCCAGCGCGGTGCGCGAAAGCCACGGCCGGGACGAGAGCTACCACATGGGCTTTCCGCCCGATGCGGTGGTGTTCGCCCAGTCGACCGAAGAAGTGCAGGCGATCGTTGGCATCTGCGTGCAGCACGGTGTGCCAGTGATTCCCTTCGGCACCGGCACCTCGCTGGAAGGCCATGTCGCGGCCCTGCACGGCGGGGTGTGCCTAGACCTCAGCCACATGAACCAGATCCTGCGCGTCTCGCCGGAGGATCTCGACTGCACGGTGCAAGCGGGGGTCACCCGCAAGGCGTTGAACGAATACTTACGCGATACCGGCCTGTTTTTCCCGATCGACCCGGGTGCCGACGCGTCACTCGGCGGCATGACCGCCACACGGGCCTCGGGCACCAACGCCGTGCGCTATGGCACGATGCGCGAAAACGTCCTTGGCCTCACCGTCGTGATGGCGGACGGGCGGATCATCCGCACCTCGCGCCGGTCGCGCAAATCGGCGGCGGGCTATGATCTGACGCGGCTGTTTGTTGGCTCCGAGGGCACGCTCGGCATCATCACCGAAGTCACCTTGCGCCTGCACGGCATCCCGGAGGTGATCGTCTCGGCGGTGGTTTCGTTCCCGACCATCAAGGGTGCCGTCGACACGGTGATTGAGACGATCCAATCGGGCATCCCGGTCGCCCGCATGGAATTGCTCGACGAAGTGCAGGTCGGGGCCTGCAACGCCTATTCCAAGCTCTCCATGGCCGAGCAGCCGACCCTGTTCCTGGAATTCCACGGCACGGCGAATGGCACCCAAGAACAAGCCGAACGGGTGGCAGAACTCGCCGCCAGCAACGGCGGTGGGTCGTTCCAATGGTCGACCAGCCCGGAAGAACGCGCGAAGCTGTGGGAAGCGCGCCACAAGGCCTACTACGCCGCGATGGCGCTGCGGCCCGGCTGCAAAGGCTGGGCGACCGACGTCTGCGTGCCGATCTCGCGCCTGGCGGACTGTATCGTCGAGACCAAGGCCGACCTCGCGCAGTCCACCATCGTGGCTCCGATGGTCGGCCACGTCGGTGACGGCAACTTCCACCTGGTCTACCTGATCGACCCGGACAATGCCGAGGAAGTGGCCGAAGCCGGCCGCCTGAATGACCGCATGGTGATGCGGGCGCTGGCCATGGACGGCACCTGCACCGGCGAACACGGCGTCGGCTACGGCAAGCTCGACTTCTTGACGGCCGAGCATGGCGAAGCCGTGTCCGTGATGCGCCAGATCAAGCTGGCGCTCGATCCGCGCAACTTGCTCAACCCCGGCAAGGTCGTCCGCGTCTAAAGCAGGATCGAGCGATCGACCGACTGGATGTCCGTGCGCCCGGTGAAGGCCATCGTGACATCCAGTTCCTTGTGGATGATCTCCAGCGCCTTGGTGACACCCGCTTTGCCCATGGCGCCCAGGCCATAGATGAACGCGCGGCCGATCATCGTGCCCTTGGCGCCGAGCGCCACCGCCTTCAGCACGTCCTGGCCGCTGCGGATGCCGCCATCGACCCACACCTCGGTGTCGCGACCGACCGCATCAACAATCGCCGGCAGCGCGTGGATGGAGGAGGGCGCGCCATCCAACTGCCGGCCGCCGTGGTTCGACACCACAATCGCATCCGCGCCGTGCTGAACCGCGAGCCGGGCATCTTCGGCATCCAAGATGCCCTTCAAGATGATCTTGCCGCCCCAGCGGTCCTTGATCCAGGCGAGGTCGGCCCAGTTCAGCGACGGGTCGAACTGCTGGGCCGTCCAGGCGGACAGCGACGCCATGTTCTCCACGCCCTTGACGTGGCCGACGATGTTGCGGAATTCGCGCCGCTTGGTGCCGAGCATGCCGAGGCCCCAGCGCGGCTTGGTCGCGAGGTTGAGGATGTTCTTGAGGGTCAGCTTCGGCGGCGCAGACAAGCCGTTGCGGATATCCTTGTGCCGCTGGCCCAGCACCTGCAGGTCGAGGGTCACCACCAGGGCTGAGCACTTGGCCGCCTTCGCGCGGTCGATCAAGCCGCGCGAGAATTCCCGGTCGCGCATGACGTAGATCTGGAACCAGAACGGTGCGGACGAATTCTCGGCGACGTCCTCGATCGAACAGATGCTCATGGTCGACAGACAAAACGGCACGCCGAAGGCGGCGGCCGCTTGCGCTGCCAGGATTTCCCCATCCGCGTGCTGCATGCCGGTGAGGCCGACGGGGGCGAGGGCAACCGGCATCGCAACTGGTTGGCCCAGCATGGTTGAACGGACCGAGCGGGTTTCGATGTTCACCGCGACGCGCTGGCGCAGCTTGATCGCTTGGA
>JAAFHH010000244.1 GCA_013297545.1 Alphaproteobacteria bacterium | reverse complement strand
CCTCACAATCCGACGTCTGTTTGCCGCTCTGCCGAGCTTGATCGGCGTCGTGATCGTCACCTTTGTGCTGACGCGGGCGTTGCCGGGCGACCCGGCAGCGTACTTTGCGGGGCCGGCGGCCACCCAGTCTGCGATCGAGGAAGTGCGCCAGCGCCTCGGCCTCGATCGGCCGTGGTGGGAACAGTTCGTGAGCTACATCGCCGAACTGGTACGCGGTGATTTCGGCACCTCGCTCACCACCGGCCAGCCCGTGGGCTGGGAGCTCGCGACCCGGTTGCCAGCATCGGTTGAATTGACGCTGCTGGGTCTCGGGTTTGCTGTGGTGGTGGCGGTGCCCTTGGGTGCGATTGCCGCGACCCGGCCGAACGGCTGGCTTGACCAGCTGGTGCGGGTGACCGCGACCGCTGGCGTGTCGCTGCCGACCTTCTTCACCGGGCTGCTGTTGGTCTATGTATTTTACTACCTGCTGGGCTGGTCACCAGCACCGCTTGGGCGGCTGGATGTGTTCTACACCGCCCCACCCGGTGTGACCGGTTTCTACACCATCGACGCGCTGATCGCTGGCGACGGCGAGACGTTCGTGCAGGCGATCGCCCAGCTGATCTTGCCGGCACTCACCCTCGGCATCTTCGCGCTCGCCCCGCTTGCCCGCATCACCCGCGGTGCGATGCTGGAGGTGCTGGGCTCAGACTACATCCGCACCGCGCGCGCCGCCGGCCTGACGCCGACCAAGATCCTCGTGGTCTACGGCTTTCGCAACGCCGTGCTGCCGGTGCTGACGGTGCTTGGCATGGTGCTGTCGTTCTTGCTGGGTGCCAATGTGCTGGTGGAGAAAGTGTTCGCCTGGCCCGGCATCGGATCGTTTGCGGTCGAAGCCCTGGTCGCCAGCGACTATGCGCCGGTCCAGGGGTTCGTGCTGGTGATGGCGGTGCTTTATGTGCTGCTCAACCTCGCGATTGATCTGGCTTACGGGCTGCTCGATCCGCGCGTGAGGTTGGAGGGATGAGTGCTGCGTCCTCCACCCTCTGGCAGCACGCGCGTCACAGTTTGGGCGGCAACCCGGTCACCCTGGTTGCGTTCATCCTGGCAGCACTGCTGGTGCTGGTGGCGGTGGCAGCCCCGATCCTCGCGCCCTATGACCCCTTGGCGACCAACGCGGTGGCAAAGCTGCAGCCGCCGTCGGCCGCGCACTGGTTTGGCACCGATCAGCTCGGCCGCGATGTCCTGAGCCGGGTGATCTGGGCGACACGCCTTGATCTCACCATCGCGGTTGCCTCGGTGGCCCTGGTGTTTGCGTTCGGCACGCTCGCCGGCGTGGCGGCGGGATATCTTGGTGGCTGGACCGATCGAATTGTCGGCCGGGTTGCCGACACCATCATGGCCTTTCCGCTGTTCGTGCTGGCGATGGGCATCGTTGCGGCACTCGGCAATTCGGTGGGCAATATCGTGCTGGCCACTGCGATCGTGAACTTCCCGCTCTATGCCCGGATTGCACGGGCAGAGACCGCCGTGCGTCGAACGCAAGGCTGGGTCGAGGCGGCACGCCTGTCCGGCCACGGCGAACTCTCGATCGTGCTGACCCAGCTGTTACCGAACCTGTTGCCGATCATGATGGTGCAGGTCTCGCTTACCCTCGGCTACGCGATCTTGAATGCCGCCGGTCTCTCGTTCATCGGCCTTGGTGTGCGGCCACCCACTGCCGAGTGGGGCATCATGGTCGCGGAAGGCGCGACCTACATCATCTCCGGCGAATGGTGGCTGGCGTTGTTCCCGGGCCTCGCTTTGATGACCGCGGTGCTCACCTTCAATCTGCTGGGCGATGGCTTGCGCGATCTGCTCGACCCACGGCGGCGGACATGAGCCAGGTGCCACTCCTGGAGGTCGAGGACCTCGCCGTCTCCTTCGCAACCCGGGCGGGCCGCGTGCCGGTGCTCGACCAAGTCTCCTTCCGCCTGAACAAGGGCGAGACGGTCGCGATGGTGGGCGAAAGCGGGTCGGGCAAATCGGTCACCGCCTACGCCATGCTGCGCCTGCTCGACCGCGCGGGCCGGGTTGATCGCGGTGGCGTGCGGTTTGCCGGTGCCGATCTGTTGGCGCTCACTGACAGCGAGATGGCAGACATCCGCGGCCGCGAAGTCGCGATGATTTTTCAGAACCCCCGCGCCGCGCTCAACCCGACGCGCCGGGTCGGTGATCAGATCGGCGATGTGCTCAGCCGGCATGGGGCGGTACCCGGCCATCAGCTGCGGGCGCGCGTGGTCGAGTTGCTCGACCAGGTGAAAATCCCGGACCCGGCGCGCCGGGCCCGGGCCTATGCGTTTGAACTCTCCGGCGGCATGTGTCAGCGCGTGATGATCGCGCTGGCGCTGGCCTGTTCGCCCGCACTGCTGATCGCGGACGAGCCGACGACGGGCCTCGATGTGACGACCCAAGCCGCTGTCATGGCGCTGATCCGCGGTCTGGCGAAGAGCCGCACGATGGCCACCATCCTGATCACCCACGATCTGGCACTGGCGGCCGAGCAAGCCGACCGGGTGATCGTCATGCACGCCGGCCACATCGTTGAAGACGCGCCAACTGCACAGCTGTTCGCGCACCCGCGCCACCCCTATACCCGCGCCTTGCTGAACGCGACGCCGAAGACCAGCGGCGCTCTGGATGATCTACAGGCGATCCCCGGCGGTCTGCCGGATCTGTCGGGGCCGGATGTGCCGCCGTGCCGGTTCGTCAGCCGCTGCACCCAGCCGATCGATGCCTGCAGCCGCGATCCCTTGCCGCGCCTGGTCGAGGGCGAACGCCGGGTCGCCTGCCACCGTCCCTTGGAGGCCGCATGATCCCGCTGCTCGATGTTGCGGAACTGGAGGTGCGGTTTCCCGTGCGCCAGAAGGCTGGGCTTGCGCGCCGGACGCCCAGCTTCGTGCACGCGGTCGATGATGTGTCCCTGACCGTCGCGGCTGGCGAGACGGTTGGGTTGGTGGGCGAAAGCGGCTGCGGCAAGTCCACACTCGCCCGCACGCTGTGCCGCCTGATCGATGCCACGGCCGGCTCAATCCGCCTGGAGGGGCGCGAGATTGTCGACACCCACGTCCGCCGCGCCGCCAAAGCGCCCTGGCGCGGCGACATCCAGCTGGTGTTCCAAGACGCGCTCGATGCGATCAACCCGCGCATGACGGCATTTCAAGCGATCGCCGATCCGCTGAAACGCCTGCGCGGTGTGCGCTCCGGTCCAGAGCTAACCGCGACGGTGACGGAGGTCGCGGCCAGCTGCGGCATTGCGGAGACTCTGCTCGGCCGCTTCCCACATCAGCTCTCGGGCGGTCAGCGCGCCCGGGTTGGGATCGCGCGCGCGATTGCCTGTCGGCCAAAGCTGTTGGTGCTGGATGAACCGACAGCTGCCCTCGATGTCTCGGTCCAGGTCGTGATCCTCCAGCTCTTGGCCCGCCTGAAGCGCGAACTCGGCATGAGCTACGTGTTCGTCTCTCACGACCTCAACGTGGTACGGATGTTCTGCGACCGGATCATCGTCATGTACCTCGGTAAGATCGTCGAGATCGGGCCGGCCGATGAGGTGTTCCGCCACCCCCGCCACCCCTATACGCGCGCTCTGATCCAAGCGATCCCATCGGGCATTCCAGGCGCAGCGCCACAGGCCGTGATCGAAGGCGAAGCGAAGAGCCCGATTGATCCGAACCCGAACGCCTGCCGCTTCGTTGGCCGCTGCCCAAACGAAGAAAGGCGGTGCAGCGAGGCCGCACCGCCCTTCGTCTCGCTCAGCCGCACGCACCAGGCGCGCTGCCATCTGCTTAGGGGATCAGAATAATCGATCCCGTCGTTGACCGGCCTTCGAGCGCGCGGTGGGCGGCTGCGGCGTCTTTCAGCGCGAACTCGATCGGTGCCTGCACTTTGACTGTGCCAGCCGCGATCACCTCGAACACGTCGCCCGCGTTTGCCAGCAATTCGGCGCGGGTAGCGATGTAGTGGAACAAGGTCGGCCGGGTGAGCGAGGCGGACTTCGGTGCGAGCACCGAGAGCGCAAACGG
Organism: Alphaproteobacteria bacterium; assembly: GCA_013297545.1. Taxonomy (GTDB): domain Bacteria; phylum Pseudomonadota; class Alphaproteobacteria; order Elsterales; family Elsteraceae; genus RDXE01. Next base: position 1,502 of record JAAFHH010000244.1, on the reverse strand, counting down.
CTCCGGCGCGCCAGAGGCCGCACCGTAGGACACCATGTGGCCGCGCACGGCCAAGCACTCGAAGGATTTGTGGAAGGTGTCTTTGCCGACGCCGTCATAGACGACCGCAACACCGGCGCCGCCGGTGATTTCCTTCACCCGGGCGACAAAATCCTCGCGGCTGTAGACGATCGGATGATGGCAGCCATTGGCGGCGGCGAGCTCGGCTTTCGCATCGGTCGACACTGTGCCAATCACGCGGGCACCGAGGGCTGCGGCCCATTGGCAGAGCCACAAGCCCATGCCGCCGGCGGCGGCCTGCACCAGCACCCAGTCGCCGGCTTGCACCGGGTGGGTCTGACGCAGCAGATAGCGTGCGGTCATGCCTTGCAGCATGATCGCAGCCCCGATCTTGTCCGGAATGCTGTCCGGCAGACGCACCAGACTGGCTGCGGCCATCACGCGGGCGTCCGCGTAGGACCCGACCGGGCCAGCAGAGTAGGCAACCCGGTCGCCGACCTTAAAATCGGCGACGTCAGCACCCACGGCTTCAACCACGCCAGCGGCTTCCATGCCGATGCCATTGGGCATTGCTGGCAGCGGATAGGTGCCGTTGCGGTGATAGACGTCGATGTAGTTCACCCCAACCGCGGTTTGCTTCAGGCGGACTTGACCGGCACCAGGGTCACCGACGGCGACTGGTTCAAACACCATGGCGTCCGGGCCGCCGGGGGCGTGAATACGAATGGCATTGGGCATGCGACTACCTCACGAGACATAGGGTACGGCGCAAAGCGGCAGGGCTGGGCGAGCTTTAGATGCAAGCGCCAGGTTGCCGTCGCACCGGGGTCAAGGGGGAGCATGCCCGGCTTGTCGAACACCTCGCCAGCAAATCCTGCAGGGCAGGTGTGTCCTTGCCAGGGTTCGATACAGAGGTACGGATTGCCTGGCCGCATCCAGACACCGAGGTGCGGGCTGTCCGGGAACAGCACCTCGATGCCAAGCTCGCCCGGCACGCCAAACCAGACGGCTCGGCTGGCGAGCTGGTCGAAGATCATCGCACCGGGCTGGAACAAGTCCTCAGCCAACGCGATCGTGCGGTCACGGACCGGGGATGGGAAGGCGGCGGGGTCGAGCAGCCGCTCGCCATCGAGCCGGCGGATCGGGGCGGGTTCTGGCTGTTCGAACACCAGCACATGATCGGTCTTGGTCGCAGCAGGGCTGGTCGGCAGCGGCCAGCGAAAGCCCGGATGAAATCCGAGCGACACTGGTATCACGCCCGCATCGGTGTTGCGCACGGTCGCGGTTTGCAGAAAGCCGAACGGGCCGACATCGAAGCGAACGTCCAGGCAAAAGCCGAACGGATAGTGCTGGCGCGACGCCTCGCTGTCCGTCAGGCGCAAGTGCAGGTGGCGGGTTGTGTGCTCGACCACCGCGAAGGTGCTGGTGGGTGCGATCCCGTGGGACGGCATCGGGTGGCGCTGGCCCCGATGGAGGATCGCGTCATTCGCCGAGCGCGCGAT
>JAAFHH010000242.1 GCA_013297545.1 Alphaproteobacteria bacterium | reverse complement strand
CCAGCCGCTGTCGCTCATTAAAACGCGAAAAAAACCAGAGCCAATTATTTAGCCGCATCCCGTGTGTCCCCCCCTCCTGTCCTCCCCCCGCTTGCGGGGGGAGGGACGATCGGTTGGAAAGGGCTAGGCTTGTACTTTCGCCATCACGAACGCGTCGATCCACTGGCCATCGTGGAAGAAGTGCGCTGTCAGCCGCCCCTCATGCGCAAATCCGCATTTTTCGTAGAGCGCGATCGCGCCGGCATTATCCACCCGCACGGTTAACCACACGCGCTTCAGGCCGAGGTTGCGAAAGCCGTGGTGGACAATCCCCTCGACCGCGTGGCGCGCGAAGCCTTGGCGGCGTTTGTCGGGCCGGGCGATCGCGATCGAGAGTTCGCCGCGCCGATGTACCGGGCCGATGTCTTTCAGGGTGATGAAGCCAACTTCTAGGCGGGCTTGCACATCGAAGATGATGAAGGCGGCGTGCCCTTGGTCGCGGCTCGCCCGGTCGAAGTATTGTTCAACCTGGATTTCGGTCAGCGGCACCACCTCGCCCATCGCGGCGCGCAGGCCGATGTCGTTCAGCCAGCCGTAGAGCAGGCCGACATGGCGGCGCGCGAAGGGGACAAGGGCAACGGGTCCGTAGGTCAGCATGGCCTAGAGGCTCCAGCGGTCAAGGGCAGGGGCGAGGGCGAGGCTGCGCCACACCCCCTTGATATCGGCGACCAGACCGCTCGGTGTCACCAAGGCCGCGATCTGGGCGGCATCGAAGCCGCGGTAGAGCGCGTGCGGCACAGCGAGCACCGCTGCATCCCACGGGCCAGCGGCGAGGTCCTCAACCAGCGGCTGGCCGATCAAGCGGGCGGCTTCGGCCGGATCGGCCAGCGGGTCGTGGACATCGACCGTGTGGCCCCAGGCGCGCAGCACCTGGATCAGATCCACCACCTTGGAATTGCGCAGATCCGGCACGCCCTCTTTGAACGTCAGGCCGAGGACCAGCACCCGCGCCGTCGGCCGCCCGCCTTTGACCAGGCGCTGGGCGATCCGGCGCGCGATCCAGCCGGCCATGCCGTCGTTGATGCGCCGGCCCGCGAGGATCATCTCCGGGTGCTTGCCAAGACGCGTGGCGAGGTCGGCCAAGTAGTACGGGTCGACCCCGACGCAGTGGCCGCCCACGAGCCCCGGCGTGAACGGCAGAAAGTTCCACTTGGTGCCGGCCGCGGCCAAGACATCGTGGATCGAGATGCCGAGCGCGCCGAAAATCTGCGCTGCCTCGTTCACGAAGGCGATGTTGATGTCGCGCTGGATGTTTTCGATCACCTTGGCGGCTTCGGCCACTTTGATCGAGCGGGCGGGGAACAAGTTGCCGCCGGTCGCCGGGCCGTAGAGCCGGATCAGCCGTTCGGTCGTCGCCTCGTCCTGGCCCGCCACCACCTTGGTGACTGCACCAATGCCGTGCGCCTTGTCGCCGGGATTGACCCGCTCCGGGCTGTAACCGAGGGCGAAGTCGCGTCCGACCGTGAGGCCAGACCCTGCTGCCAGCAGCGGTCCCAGCACGTCTTCAGTGACACCGGGGTAGACTGTGCTTTCCAACACCACCAGCCCGCCCGGCCGCAGATGCGGGGCGATTGTCTCAGCGGCAGCGCGCACAGCCCCCAGATCGGGGCGATTCGCCGCATCAACCGGCGTCGGCACAGTAATGAGGAACGCGGTTGCCCCCTGAAGGCTCGCCGGATCGGTGGAAACCGCGACGCCGGCAGCGGCAAGCTCAGCCGCCGACACCTCCCCGGTTGCATCCACACCGCGCCTCAAGGCGGCGACGCGGGGCTCGGCGACATCAAAGCCACGCACGGCGTGGTGGGGCGCGAGGGCGAGGGCAAGCGGCAGGCCGACATAGCCGAGGCCGATCACCGCCACCTGTTCTGGAAGATCCTGGGGCATGCAGGCGCGATGCTAGTGCAGCGACTGCACCTTGGGGAATTGCGAAGCGCACGGGGTTTGCCGTTTACTGCAGCGATGTCAGTGAGCACGCGTCTGCCGCCCGTCGCGGCATCGGATATCCCCGACCCGCCGTTCGAGATTCTGCGCCCGGGCACGCAGACGCTGCCGGTGGTGATTGCCTCACCGCACTCCGGGCGCTGCTACACTGACGCATTCGTCAAGGCGTCGCGCCTCGACCCAATGGCGCTGCGCCAGTCGGAGGATAGCTTCGTCGAGGAGCTGTTTGGCGCGGGGCCGGCACTCGGCGCGCCGTTGATCCACGCGCTGTTCCCGCGCGCTTACGTCGATGCCAACCGCGAACCCTGGGAACTTGATCCGGCGATGTTTGCAGATGCGCTGCCGGCGTTCGCCAACACCAAAAGCCCGCGAGTCGCCGCCGGCCTTGGCACGGTCGCCAAGGTGGTGGCGTCGGGGTCGGACATCTACCGCGACAAGCTGACCTTCGCGGATGCGCGCGCTCGCATTGAGCAGTGCTACCGCCCTTACCACGCAGCCCTCACCCAACTGGTCGAGGCAACCCGGGTAAAGTTCGGCTACTGCATCTTGATCGACGGCCATTCGATGCCGTCAACCGGTGGGCCGGGCGAACGGGATGCGGCTGCGCCCAGGGTCGATTTCGTCCTCGGCGACAGCTTCGGGGTCGCCTGCGCGACCGAACTGACCCACACGGCGGAGCGGACCTTGCGCAGCTTCGGCTATGTCGTCACCCGCAACGACCCCTACGCCGGTGGGTTCACCACCCGGCACTATGGCCAGCCGTCCGGCGGGGTGCACGCGCTGCAGGTCGAAATCAACCGGTCGATCTACATGAACGAGGCCCGCTTTGAACGCGGGCCGGGGTTTGCCGCCACGGTTGGCCACTTGGCCCGGCTGGTGGCCGCCCTTGGCCGTGTCAGTCTGATTGAAACGAGGGCTGCGCAATGACCGCGACACTGCGCCAGGCCCGCGGCGCGGATGCGCCCCAAGTGCAGGCGATCTACGCCCATCATGTCGCGACCGGCTATGGCAGCTTCGATGAGACCGCCCCGTCGGTCGAAGAGATGGCGGCGCGCATCCTGGATACGATTGGTAAGGGCTTGCCGTTTCTGGTCGCCGAAGCTGGCGGGCGGGTGGTCGGCTGGGCCAGTGCCGGGGCGTTCCGGCCGCGCATCGCCTACCGGTTTACACTCGAAGACAGTGTCTATGTCGCAGCCGACGCGACCGGCCAGGGGGTCGGCCGCCAGCTGCTGATGGGTGTGGTCGAGGCAACCTCGCGCGGGGCGTGGCGGCAGATGATCGCGGCCATTGGTGGCGGCGAGCAGCTGAACCCGGCCTCGGTCGCGCTGCACCGGGCATGCGGGTTCACGGTCCAGGGCACCCTGCACGGGGTTGGCTGGAAACACGGCGGTTGGGTCGACCTGATTTTGATGCAGCGCCCGCTTGGACCAACGCCCCTGGCTTAGCGCTCGGGGCAATGGCACAGTGGGCGCGGCGCAACGACAGGATGAGGGCCGTGCCGGACACAGGCGTTGTCATTGCGTTGACCGTTGGGCTGAGTGCGCTGGGGCTGCTCGCGGCATGGTTCGGGCTGCGCCGTGCTGCGACGGCGGAGCGGCGCTACAATCTGCTGGCGGAGCAGATCGACCAGTGGGTGTGGGAAACCGATGCCGAACACCGGCTGGTGCACCTGTCGAACTACCGCCGGCCGAGTGCCGGGTCGCTGATCGGCACCACACGGGCGGAGATACTCGACCCAACCTTTCGACCAGCCGAGATGCAGCAGCACTTGGCGGAACTCGCCGCCCACCGGGCGTTTCACAATTTCGTGTTCCGGCGCGCCTTGCCCGATGGCAGCCACCGCTACATCCGCGTCACCGGCCAGCCGCGGTTTGACAGCGGCGGCACCTTCCTTGGCTACACCGGCATTGGCGCTGATGTCACCCGCGAGGTGATGGCCGAAGACGCCAAGCGTATTGCCGAAAGCCGGCTGCTGGCCGCGATCGAGGCCTTGTCGATCGGCTTTGCGCTGTTTGGTCCGGATGGGCGCCTGGTGCTGCGCAACCGCGGCTTTGCCCGCTTCAACGCGCTGCAAGACAATGCGCGCCTGGGTGCCACCTTCGAAGAGTTGCTGCGCGAGGCGGTCGCCACCCGCCAAATCGCAGATGCGTTCACCAATCCGGACGCCTGGATTGCCGACCGGCTGGCCGCACACCGGGAAGGGCGCGGTGCCTACATGGTGCAGCTGGCCGATGGCCGCCTGCTGCGCTCAGCCGATCGGCGCTTGGCCGATGGGTCGGTGGTGGTCACGCAGATCGACCTCACGGACCAGCACCAGCGCGAAGCGACCCTCGCCGAAGAACGCCGGCGCTTGCGCGACACGCTGGAAGCCGTGGGCGACGGCTTCGTCATGGTCGACCGGGATTTCCGCATCCTGGTCTGGAACAGCCGGTTCGCCGCACTGTGTGGTCATCGCACCGGTGCGCTCAGCCCAGGACTGATGCTGCGCGATCTGGTGATCGGCGCCAACGAGCGCGGCGCCGATGCCCAGCTGTTGGCCGACCTGTCAGCAGCGCGGGACAGCGGGCCGTTGGTGCTCGAATCCGCGCGGTCGGAAGACCTGGTGCTGGAGGCGCGCCGCCAACCGCTGATCGATGGCGGCTGGGTGATCATCATCCGCGACATCACCTCGCAGCGGCGCTTCGAATTGGCGCTGCAGCAGGCAAAAGAACAAGCAGAACTGGCGAACCGGGCGAAGACCAACTTCCTCGCCAATATGAGCCATGAGCTGCGCACGCCGTTGAATGCGATCATCGGCTTTTCGGAAATCGTTAAGGACGAGCTGCTCGGCCCAATCGGCACGCCCCGCTACATTGATTACTTGCGCGACATTCACATGTCCGGCGCGCACCTGTTGGAGGTGATCAACGATATCTTGGATCTGTCCAAGATCGAGTCTGGCCAACTGGAACTGCGCGAGCGCCCAGTCGATGTTGGTCGCGCGATGGGATCGACGGTGCGGTTGCTGCGCGACCGGGCGGAAGCCGCTGGTGTCGTGTTGACCGTGTCGGTCGCGGACGATCTGCCGGCCCTGTTGGTTGACGAGCGGGCCTTGCGGCAAATCCTGCTCAATCTGTTGTCCAACGCGGTCAAATTCACACCGGCGGGCGGCACCGTGACCGTGCGGGCCCAGGTGGCGGAGGAAGGGGACTTCACCCTGACGGTCAGCGATACCGGCATCGGCATGGCAGTGCGCGATATCCCGAAGGCGCTCGCCCCCTTCGGCCAAGTCGACAGCTCGCTCACCCGCCGCTACGAGGGCACCGGGCTGGGTCTGCCGCTGGTGAAGTCGCTGGCCGAAATGCATGGCGGCACGGTGGAAATCGAGAGCGAGCCTGGGCGCGGCACGATTGTCTCTGTGCACTTGCCGGCCGCCCGGTTGGTGAGCGAGGTGCACGCCGCCCGCCTGGCTCTTGCCGCACAGGGGATGACCCAATGACTGCGATCCGCGAAGTAGTGTTCGATCTGGGCGCCGTGCTGGTCGATTGGAACCCGCGCTATCTCTACACCACGCTGATCCCCGATCCGGTAGAA
>JAAFHH010000241.1 GCA_013297545.1 Alphaproteobacteria bacterium | reverse complement strand
CCCCGCCGAACACCAAGCATCCGCAGCAATCGTCTCGCCGCATCCCGCGCGATCCCCCCTCCCAACCTCCCCCCGCATACGGGGGGAGGGGCACCATCGCGTGGCGATACGGGGAGGAGCGGGTTGGACATGGAGCGTCCATGGCTAGGCAGCGGGAAGTTCATCACCCGGCAGTGGTGGAACGCCAATCCCTGCCTTGGCAAGCACTTCTCGCGCCCGGCCGCGAGGCACCCGCCGCGCACGGGCTTGGAAGAGGCGTTGAGCCTCTGACTCCTCCGGCGGTGGAACTGAGTTTTTCGGTTTGGATTCAAAAGAAGACATGAGCGTAGAGTACACAACTGTGACCCGCAGCGCTACTCCGCGAGCGCCCGGGCCCGCCGGCTCGCCGCAGCGATGGCGCGATCGAACAGCGGCTGGACACCGTCGTCCGCCATCAGCACCGCGATGGCTTCCAGCGTCGTGCCACCAGGGCTGCACACAGCCCGGCGCAAGTCAGCGGCCGGCGTGTCGACAGCGTCGAGCAAGGCGCCAGACCCCGCAACCGTGCTGCGGGCGAGGCGGAGCGCGAGGTCTGCTGGCAGGCCGGTCTTCACGCCAGCTGCCGCCAGCGCTTCGACCAGCAAGAACACGTAGGCCGGTCCACCGCCCGAGACGGCGGTGACCGGATCGATCAGTGCTTCGTCCTCGATCCAGGCGACCTCACCGCAGGCGGTGAGCAGTTGCGTCGCCTCGTCGCGCTGGGCAGGCGTGGTCGCGCCGTTCGCCACACACACCGAAATTCCCCGCCCGATCGAGGCGGGCAGGTTCGGCATCGCGCGCACGATGGCGGCGTTGGGGAAAGCGTGTGCGAAATAGCCGAGCGTCTTGCCCGCCGCGATCGAGAGCACCAGCCCACCGGGCGCCAACAGCGCGCTGGCCGCATCCACCACCGCCGCCATCATCTGCGGCTTGACGGCGAGCACAATCGTCCGGGCCTGGTAGCCAGCTGGCAGATCACCGAGCGAGGCCACGGCGTCCGCATCCACCACGGCTGGATCAACGATCCGGGTGTCCGTACGCCCCGCGGCGCGCCAGCCGGCCAGCATGGCGCCACCCATCTTGCCGCAGCCGACCAGCAGCAAGCCCATGGGGATGCTTAGGCCTCGCCCACGGTTTCGAAGAGCGCGGCTTCCAGCGCCTCGGCAGCCGACTTGCCGCCCCACACCACCATCTGGAAGGCAGGGAAAAAGCGTTCGCATTCGGTGACGGCCGTGTCGACGATGTCTTCCAGCTGCTCCGTACCAACCCCGCGCTGACCGCGCAGCGGCATGGTGTGACGGAACATCGGCATGCCGTCTTCCGGGTTCACATCGAAGTGACCGAGCCACAGCTTCTCATTCAGCGCGGCCAACAGGTCGTTGACCTCGCGCCGGCGGGTCTGCGGCACTTTGGTGTCGAACGCTGCCGTGAAGTGCAGCGCTTGCACGTCATCACGCCACAAGAAGTAGAGGCGGTAGTCGCACCAGCGGCCTTGGATTTCTGCCACCAGCTCATCTTCCGACGGCCGATCGAACGGCCAATCGTTGCCGGCAACCAGTTCTTCGAGCACGTCCAGCGGATGGGCGATGCTGTCCTGGGCCTGTTCAAGAGCGATGGTCATGCCGGAGACCTCCTCGTCAGCGGCGATTGCGCGGGCGACATCGTGTCCCGGCGAACCGGCGGCGACATCAAAGAGCGGACCGACATCTGGTCCACCGCTGGTACCCAGACTGCCCAGGTTCGCTTTCGCGCAGCAAGGGCAGGCCGGAACCCCGCAGGTTCATTGGGCTGGGACGCATAGAGGTATTGCCACCAGATGTCCAGATTTAGGCACCTGATTCGGGGGCCGCCTCAACGCGGGGCTGGGATGCAGCTTCGAGCGCTTGTAAGCGCGCTTCCAACGCCTCGACTTTCGCGGCAGCGGACTGCGCCAATTCGGCCATGGCATCGAACTCTTCGCGCGGCACCAAATCCATCGAGGCGACCAGGCGTTCGACCTGCTGGCGGAACAGCACGTCCATTTCCTGACGCACCCCGGCGAACGCCCCCATGGCGCCACTGGCCACCCGGGCGAAGTCATCAAACAAGCGGCTGTCGGGACCGGTGGTCATGCCAGATCTCCTCGCATCGGTTGCGGGCAGGGAGTCACGAGTGCTGGTCGCTTTGCAACAGCGCTGTCGGCACCGCGCCGAAACGCCGCTGCATCGCGCGGCGCAAGCGTTCCACGGTGACGAAACCACAGTTGATCGCGATTTGTTGGACAGAGGGCGCATCGGGCCGGGCGAGCTGCGTGCGCGCGGCTTCCAAGCGCATCGCCTCGACTGCTTTGGCTGGTGTGGTGCCAAGCCGCCCATAGGCGCGGGCAAAGCTGCGCGGTGCCATGCCGACGGCATCGGCCAGCACCTCGATCGAAAGATCGGCATCGAGATTATCGGCGATCCAGCTGTGCAGGCGATCGAAGCGACCCTCCGCGTCGCGGGCTTGGGCGGCGAGCGTGCGGCTTTCCTGCGCCAGATCGCCCGGGCGTTTTTGGAACACGACCAGACGCTGGGCGACATCCACGGCCGCTGCCCGGCCGAGATCCGCTTCCACGAGGGCGAGTGCCAAATCGATGCCGGCCGACACACCGGCCGAACTCCACACCCCGCGATCTTCGACGAACAGGCGGCTGCGCTCGACCCGCAGATCCGGGAAGCGGGCGGCCAATTCATCGGTAAAGCGCCAGTGCGTCGTCGCCCGCCGATCGCCGAACACACCAGCCGCCGCCAGCACAAACGCGCCGAGGCAGACCGATGCGATGCGCGGCACAGCAGCGGCCGCTTGGGTAATCCAGGCCAGCAGGCCCGGCACCGTCTCTGGCTGCAGCGCTGAGCGACCGCCGGGCACCAGCACCGTGTCGACGGTGGTGAGGTCAATGGTACTCCACGCCACGCTTGCCAGCGCCACATGGCTGTCGCTGGTGACCATCCCGCCCGCAGCCGAGACCAGCACGATCTGGTAGCTGCCAGCCGGCTGGGCCGACGCCAGCACCTGGGCCGGTCCTGCCACGTCCAGCAGCACAACATCGGGGTAGATCGGGATCAGGATGGTGCGGGGGTGGAGCATGCGGGCTTTGGCAGGAAATGCAGGCGGGTTGTCCTTTCTAGCCGGGATCACGGCGGCGACGATAGCGCCAACCACCTGATGGAGCCCGCGATGACCCAGCCAACCCGCCTGTTCACACCCCCCGCCCTGCCACGGCTCGCCGATACCGCGCTGATCGTGATCGACGCGCAGGAGGCGTATCGCACCGGCCTGCCGCTCACCGGCATCGAAGCCGCCCTCACGGAGCTGGCAGACCTGCTCGCCCGCGCCCGGGCAGTCGGCACGCCGATCGTGCACATCGTCCACCTGGGCAAACCCGGCAGCCTGTTCGACCCCGCGGGTGGGGGTGCAGTTTTGGCCGCAGCGGCACCGCACCCGGGCGAGGCGGTGATCGAAAAAACCCTGCCGAACAGCTTCGCGGCAACGGGCCTCGCCGACCACCTCGCAACCCTCGGCGACCGCCCGCTGCTGCTCGCCGGCTTCATGACCCACATGTGCGTCGACAGCACCGCGCGCGCCGCCCTTGATCGCGGTCACCAGACGATCATTGCGTCCGATGCTGTCGCGACGCGCGATCTGCTGGGCGTCGATGGCAGCGTGGTGCCCGCAGCCGATGTCCACCGTGCCAGCCTCGCGGCACTCGCGGACCGGTTCGCGCTGGTCGTGCCGCAGCGCTCCCTCACCTGAGGCATAGCGCCGGTTGCAGGGCCAGCGCTGCCGCCCTATACCCGACCCATGATTGTCGTCACCGGCGGGGCCGGCTTTATCGGGTCGAACTTGGTGGCTGCGCTCAATGCGGCGGGCCGTGCGGATGTGGTCGTGGTCGATCGCTTCGGCAGCGGCGACAAGTGGCGCAATCTTGCCCGGCATGAGGTGGCGGCGCTCGTCGCGCCGGAGGAACTCTTCACCTGGCTCGATGCCCACGCGGCGGAGGTCGACGGTATCTTCCACATGGGGGCGATTTCGGCCACCACGGAACGCGATGTCGATCTGATCGTGCGGGAGAATGTCGCGACCACGCTCAAACTCTGGGACTGGTGCACCTGGCGCGGCTGCCGGCTGATCTATGCGTCTTCTGCTGCGACCTATGGCGATGGCGCAGGTGGGTTCGATGATGATCCGAGCCTTACGGCACTCGCCCGTCTGCAGCCGATGAACCCCTATGGCTGGTCGAAGCACCTGATCGATCGCCGGATTGCCCGCATCGTCTCGCAAGGCGGTCCGAAGCCGCCGCAATGGGCCGGCCTCAAGTTCTTCAACGTCTACGGGCCGAACGAGTACCACAAGGGCGGCCAGATGAGTGTCGTGCCGCAGCTGGTGCGCCAGATCCAGGACGGCAAGCCGGCGCGCCTGTTCCGGTCCCACGAGGCGGCCTACGCCCATGGCGGGCAGCTGCGCGACTTCGTCTGGGTTGGCGACGTCGTCTCGGTCATGCTGTGGCTGTGGCAGACGCCGGGGGCGAGTGGGCTGTTCAATGTCGGCACCGGCAAGGCGCGGTCGTTTGCAGATCTCGCGCGCGCCGTGTTCGTCGCCCTGGGCGAGAAGGAACGGATCGACTACATCGACATGCCGGAGGAGATCCGCGCGCGCTATCAGTACTTTACTGAGGCCAAGATGGAACGGCTGCGCGCGGCCGGCTATGACCGGCCATTCATCGATCTGGAAGTTGGCGTCACGGTCTATGTCCGCGATCACCTGCTGGCGGCGGACCCGTATCGCTGATGTTGACCTTCCCGATCATCGATCCGATTGCGATTGAACTCGGCCCGATTGCGATCCGTTGGTACGCGCTCGCCTACATCGCGGGTCTGGTGATCGGTTGGCGCTACGCGCTGGTGCTGGCGCGCTCCGCACCGGCGGAGATCCCGTCGAAGCTGGTCGACGATTACCTCACCTGGGCTGTGCTGGCGATTATCCTCGGCGGACGGCTGGGCTATGCGTTGTTCTACCAGCCAAACGTCTACCTCGATGATCCGCTCAGGCTGCTCAGGATCTGGGAAGGCGGCATGGCGTTCCATGGCGGCTTCCTTGGCATCGTGATCATGACCCTGATCTTCTGCCGCCAGCACAAGATCGACCTGCTGGCATTTGGCGACATCATCGCGATGGTCGCCCCGATTGGGCTCTGCCTCGGCCGGATTGCCAACTTCGTTAATGGCGAGCTGTGGGGCCGGGTGACTGATGCCTCCTGGGGCATGGTGTTCCCAACCGGCGGGCCGCTGCCGCGCCACCCGAGCCAGCTTTACCAGGCGGCCTTGGAAGGCGTGGTGCTGTTCACCGTGCTGTGGGCGCTCAACCGCGCCGGCATCCGGAAATCAGCCCCCGGTGCGATGGTCGGGGCGTTCTTGATCGGCTATGGCATCGCCCGCTTGGTGGGCGAAGTGTTCCGCCAGCCGGACCCGCAGCTCGGCTTTTTGCTGTTCGGCGCCACCATGGGCCAGCTGCTGTCGCTG
>JAAFHH010000240.1 GCA_013297545.1 Alphaproteobacteria bacterium | reverse complement strand
GATGATGCCGAGGTCGTTGATCGCGAGCTCTGCAGCCTGCCCCAGCAGCTGGTCGCGCTTGACGTCGTCGACCGTGCGCAGCGCTTCGGTCAACACCGCGTCCATCGCAGGATTGGAGTAGCGACCGCGGTTGGAGGCACCAAAGCCGGTTTGCGGGTTGGCCGTGCCAACCAGCGAGCGCAGCGGCGACGACATCTCGCCGGTACCCGAGCCCCAGCCGACCAGAAAGATCGAGAATTCCTGGCGCGAAGCACGCGCCGAGTAGGTTGCCCAGGGGCTAACATCGACCACGACTTCGATGCCAATGCGGCTCCACATCTGGGCAATCGCCTGCAACACGTCGGGCGACTTGATGTAGCGATCGTTCGGCCCGTGCAGGGTGAGCTTGAAGCCGTTGGGATAGCCCGCTTGGGTCAGCAGTTCGCGTGCCCGGTTCTGGTTGAACACCGGCGGCTGCAGGTTCGGCGAAACGCCGAAGAAGCCATCGGGCAGAAACTGACCGGCCGGAATGCCGAGCCCATCCAGCACGCGCTGGGTGATGCCGCGCCGGTCGATCGCAATCGACAAGGCCTGGCGTACGCGCAGGTCGTTCAGCGGGTTCTTATCGAGCGGCTGATTGTTCTTCTGGGTGATAAACGGCGTCGGCCCTTCGCCACGCGAGCGATCCATGTGCAGGTAGATCACGCGGTTCGAGGTGGCGGAGACCACGTTGATCTGCGGGTTCGACTTCATGCGGGCAACGTCCTGAGTCGGCACGTCGTCGATCAGATCGAAGCTGTTGGACAGCATGGCGGCCACACGTGCCTGGCCGTTGGTGACCATCTGCCAGGTGACCCGGCTCCAGGGTTCCTTCTCGCCGTAGTAGCCATCGAAGCGCTGCATGATCACGCGCTCACCCGGCGTGTATTCCACGAACCGGTAGGGCCCGCAGCCAACCATCGCCCGGCCGCTGTTGAAGTCGGCCGTAGTGGCGTCGACGAACTGCTTGGAGATGATCGCGATGCTGGAAATGTCGTTCGGCAGCAACGGGTAGGGCGCGGCTGTGATCATGTGGATGGTGTGCGGGTCGATCACGCGGATTTCCTGCACCGCGCGGGTGTAGACCGCGAACGAAGACGGGCTGTTCGGCACCGAGGGCGCGCGCTTGAACGACGCGACCACATCTTCGGCCGTGAAATCACTGCCATCGTGGAACTTTACGCCGCGGCGCAGTTTCAGTTCCCACGTCGTGTCGTTGATGGTCTTCCAGCTTTCGGCCAGCGCCGGGATCAGCTTCTGGGTATGGTCCTGATCGACCAGGCTGCCGAAGAAATGGCCCTGCATCATGTTGTTGGGGCCGAGGTTGTGGAAGTGCGGATCCATCGAGGTGACGGCTGCCGCCGCCCCGATGCGCAACTCTGTGGTTTGCCCGCTCGCTTGCCGGGCGACCAAAATCCCCGGCAACGCGGCCGCTGCAGTGGCACTCAGCCCAAATGTCCGACGCGTGATCATGGCGTGTCCCCTTACGTTCGTGCTCGCGCGCCTCCCCAGGCCGCGCCCCTTGGCTGGCTGATATGACAGGCTGGCGTCAGTCGGGCAAGGGTGGCGGTGCGGCCTGGGACGACGACAGCAGCAGTGCCCCTCTCGATGCCGCTCGGTTTGCTGTGGCGACGCGCCGCTTGTGATGATACTATCGGCCGATAACGTCGGAATAAGCGCATGACAAAAATCTCTGAGCTGTCTGTATTGACGCGAAGCTTTAAAGAATAATGCCATGCTATCTAAATTAAAAACACAAGAACACCGACATATCTTTGATCAGAAGGTGATGGAAGTTGGCCTTGGCAGCGCCGTACACGATGCGTGTCACGATTTCTCGTTTTTCTCCGCGATACAAGACTATGATGGTATGCAATCAGTATTCTCTCTCATCGAGAAACATCTAGATAGCGCGCAACGGACTACTTTTCTCAAGGCAATGATTTGGACATCGCTTCACGCGATTATCCCAGATCCAGTCGCACATCGACGGTGGATTGATGAATGGCATGAGATTGAAGTGAAGCCCTGGCGCGCGACGCATCAGTTGCGGCCAATTCGCCGTCGTGGTGGCAGTCGAGTTCGTGTTGGTATCATTGGTTTGAAGTATTGGAGCAAAGAAAGCGCCTTCTCATCGCTCATAAACGAGCTGATTCTTTCGCTTTGTAGCGATGGAATTGAGCTGGTGTTGTATTTGCCGGACGGCTCAGAGCTGCCACCGCGGCTCCAGAATCGCCGCATCTCTGTGCGCCGTATCGGCCGGTTCGACCGCGCGGCCAGCGAAATTCTGGCGGATGGCTTGGATGTTCTGCTGTCTTTGTTGGGGGTTACCACCCAAACCGCCGCTCCGTCGGGGGACCTCGATCAAGTTTGGCAGTTGTTCGTTCAGCGACCCGCGCGGTTTCTGGGCATGATGTTTCACGCCTATCCGACCTGGGGGGCGGGGATGTTTGACTTCGCGGTGCTGGATCCCATCATGGGTCCGCCAACCCACGACGCCTTGGTGTCAGAGCGGGTCGAGCGCCTGGCGTGTGGTCTGTTGTTCGGCGCACTTGAGGATGCGCCGCCCGTGGCGCCGCTGCCAGCACTGAGCCGAGGCCATGTCACCTTCGGCTGTTTCAATCGCCCAACTAAGATTGAGCGGCAGTTTGTCGAGATCTGGCGCGACATCCTGCTCCGCCTTCCAACGGCTCGGCTGCTGCTGAGCAATGTCTTGCTGCAAGATGACCAGGATCGCACCCGCATCGAAGCGCTGATGGCTGACGTTGGGGTCGCGCGCGATCGGGTCGACCTGATGACCGATATCCCCAGCCGCGCGGACTTTTTGGCGCGCTATGCGATGGTCGATATCTCGCTGGATCCTTTGTGGTTCAACGGCGGCCTGACCTCGTTCGAAAGCCTCTGGCAGGGCGTTCCGGTCCTAACCTGCCCAAGCGACTATGCTCTCGGCCGCATAACCCTGCTGATGCTGACCCAGATCGGACTGACGGACTGGGCGACCCCCAATGTCACAGCCTATGTCGACCGCGCGGTCGCAGCGGCATCCGATCTCGACCGGTTGGCGGCCCTGCGTGCGGGACTGAGAGACCGGGTCGCAACCTCGCGTCTGGTTGATACCGCAGCCTATGGCGCTGAGCTTCGTGATCTCGTGGTGCGCATCGCCAACGGCCCGGAACGGCCGCGGTAACGATCTCACCGCCTGCCACGGCGCGTCGCGGGCGCACGCGGCGGATCAAGCCGGCCACGCGGTGCTCAGCGACATTTGTAGGCGCGACCAAAACGTCAGTGTTGTTCGCTGTTGCCATTCCATGATATTCAATTACAAGCAGTGGCACCCAAATAGTTGCTTGGAGCGCCTTTGAGGCGATGATCCGCAGCCACTGACAGACCGGGGTTGATCTATGTTTTTTGTTAGTCCGATTGAACAGCATTCCAAAATATTTGCCGAACTCGTGTCCGCTTCTGGTATTGATCACGCAATATCAGAAGGATTTAACGCAATTTCAGAATATTCGTCATTTCAAAACTACATTGGCATGGCTTCTGTTTTTGCTCTCATCGAAAGTCATTTAATACAACAAGATAAAGAAGAATTGATAAAAGCGATGATATGGACTTCGTTACACAGCGATATCCCGGATCCAGTTGCTCACCGGCGGTGGATTGAAGAATGGCATCGAATACAAGTCATACCCTGGCGCAAGACGCAGCAATTGCACGCAATCAAGCGCCGAGGCGGTCAACGTATCCGCGTTGGAATCATTGGATTGAAATACTTTAGCTATGAAAATGCTTTTGTTGATAATATCATAGCACTAATTCAATCATTGAATCGAGAATTGATTGACCTAGTTTTATATCTGGACGGCGATGCTGTACTTCCAACAGCACTTGCCCAGAATAAAATCTCAGTTCGTCGTATCGACCGCTACGATCAGGCAATTCGCGAAGTAACCGCCGATGGCTTAGATATACTATTGTCCATTTTGGGAATATCCCCCCAAGTTGCTACTGCAAAACGAGAGACAGACGACGTCTGGAAATTGTTTGCCCAGCGGCCTGCTCGGTTTCAAGGCACGCTGTTTCACGCCTATCCGACCTGGGGGCCAGAAGTCTTTGATTTTGCTATACTTGATCCAATCATGGCTCCCCCGACCCATGATGCTTTGGTTTGGGAGCGGGTTGAACGCATGACATGCAGTGTTGTGTTCGGCCCATTGCCGCATGCACAACCCGTGACCCCACTGCCGGCCCGCATCAATGGCTATGTTACGTTCGGCTGCTTTAACCGACCGACCAAGATCAATCGCCCATTTGCTGAACTATGGCGCGATGTCCTGGACCGCCTGCCGACCGCCCGGTTGCTGATCAGCAACGTATTGCTAGAGCAAGACTACCATCGCTCTCGCCTTGAAACGCTGATGGCTGAGGTCGGGGTCGCACGCGACCGGGTCGATGTGATGACCGACGCTCCTGGCCGGGAGGAATTTCTGGCGCGCTACGCGATGGTCGACATCTCGCTGGATCCCTTGTGGTTCAACGGCGGCCTGACCTCGTTCGAAAGCCTGTGGCAGGGTGTTCCCGTATTAACCTGTCCGAGCGACTATGCCATCGGCCGGATGACCCTCTTGATGCTGGCGCAGATCGGGCTGACGGACTGGGCGGCACCCGATTTCGACGCCTTTGTCGATCGCGCTGTCGCGGCCGCAGGCGATCTCGACGGATTGGCGGCCTTGCGCGCTGGATTGCGAGACCGGGTCGCGTCCTCCCGCCTGGTCGACACGGCTGCTTTTGGCGCTGAGCTCTGCGATCTCCTGGTCCGGATCGCCAACGGTCCCGAGCGCCCGCGCTGACTACAGCGGCACCTGCCAGGCAGTGTCGCTGTCGAGCGGGAACACCGGGCGCGGCAGACGCACAAAGTCGAAGCGTGACAACACCGGCGAGGTGAGGCCGGGTGCGTCGACTTCAACAATCTGGCTCGGCTCGAAAAAGGGCGCGAAGCCAGCACGGAAGTGGCCGCGGCTTTTCACCACCACCACCTTCGCTGCCGTGAGATCAACACCGAGGCACGTGAGGAATTGCGGATCGGCGCACTGCTGGCGCGAGGACGCGACGCACACGATGTTGCCCTCGATCTCCAGCGCCGCCATCGGCCCGAGCGCGAGCGTGCGGCCAGCATAGATGCTGCCTGGGGACCCGATCAGGGTACCGTCGTGCCGCGCAATCACCTTGGCATCGGTCTGCATCCGACGGGTGAAGCCGACATTGCCTTGGCGGTTTAAGGTTGCGAGGAAGGATTTGCCGATGACGCGCTGCTGGCATTCCTCGGCCAGCTTCGGGTCGATGTGCAGGCCGAACACGGCGCCGCGCACCCCGGCTTGGATCATCGCCTGCAGGATCCAGATGGTATTGTCGCGCCCACCGCCACCGGGATTGTCCGCCACATCGGCCAACAGCACCGGCTTGCGGTGCCCGGCCAGCGCGTTTTGGGCATAGCCAACCGCCGTGTCGATCGCCGTGAGATCGGGCACGAACCGG
>JAAFHH010000239.1 GCA_013297545.1 Alphaproteobacteria bacterium | reverse complement strand
GGTGTGCGGGGCAGAACGAGGGTGCGCGCACCCTCGCCAACCACGCGGTCGACGCGCCGGGTGCGGCCGAACTGCCGATTGGTGGCGCGTTCGATCGCGGCGGTTGCCTGGGCGAGCAAGCGCTCCAAGCGTGGAACCTCGGTTTCGGGCGCGACCCCGAGATCAGCCGCGAGGGTGGCAACCGTGCTCAGCATCGGCCACCGACCCGGGCCAGCACCGTGACCACCGTGCCAAGCCCATAGGTTCCGCTGCTTTCAATGGTTGCCCGCAGCCGATCACCGAACGGACCATCGCGCACCGCACCATCGGCGAGCGGGGTGAGTGCTTGCGGGGCAAGCGTCGCCACCGCCGGCAGCCTGGCCCCCAGCACGGCCGAGCCGGTGAAGGCGAACGCGGCGACATCGAACCAGGTGAGCCCGCCGTCAAGCGAAGTCTGCACCCTAACCCGCACCGCCGCACCAGCACTGCCCTGGACATCCAGGCGCGCAAACAGGTCGATCGGCCCCAAGGCCGTCAGGCCAACGACCGGCGGACACGGTTCTTCCGGGCGCGCAGCGCCGATAGGCGCTTGAGCCAGCATGATCATGCAACATCTCCAATAGAGGGCCGCGGGCGGGGTGCCGGCGGCAGAGGCTGAGGATCAGTCGATCTTGGGTTTGCGTGGGTCGATCGGCTGGGCGATCTCCACGATCACCGGGTGCTGGGTTGCGACCAACGCGACCGTTTCATCAAGTTCCTCGGGATCAACGCCGAGATAAGTGCACATGCTGTCACCCAGCCGATTAACATCGCGGCACCACAGCATGGCCGCGTAGCCGAGCACGAGTTCTTCCTGGGTGAGGCCGATCATGATCGGCGTCTTGATCGACAGCGGAAAGCCGCGCGGCTTTCTCAGCTGGATGTGGGCCTCGCCCATCATGCGGTCGATGCGGTCGAGAAAGGCGAGTTCCCCCTCTTTACCAAGCCGAAACGCTGGGTTGAAGGTGGTCGCTGCCTTCCAAGAACCCAGACACATCCAGACTACCGCATTGCGCATCGGTTCGATCTGCGGAAGCGTCAGCCGAAGGACTAAGTGATCCGGCAAGATCTCGATCGTGCCGGCAAGGCTGTCCGCCCGGTAGCGGCCAAGGCCACGGCGTTTGGCGTTCATGTCACGGTGGCCTTGAGCGACAAGAACGGCTCAAGCAACTCATCCTCGCTGTATATTTTTTCAGTGCGGTGCCAAAGCGAGTGATTGCCTCTTCGATCTCATGTTCTTCAGCGCCTGTGTAGGTCATCATGTAGTCGCCGAGCTTGTCGACGTCACGGCACCAGATCATCGCTCGGTAGGCGAACAGCAAATCGCGTACGGAAAGTTTGAGAAAATCCTCCACGGAACCGAAATCAAGGTCGGGATCGCCCGTGCCGTAGGTCGGACAGTGTGTTCGAATAAATTCATCGAGTTGACGCAACAACAAGCCATCCTCTTCTTCCTGAAGCCTGGCGTTTCGGTCAAACGTCTCATCGACGTCATTCGCCCCACAGGTCATCCAATGCACTGACCCTCGCGCACCATAGGTGTGGATTGGCATCACTTTGGCCGAGAGGGTGTGCCTGTCTAATGCTTCCGCTCTCAGGCGCCGTACTTCTGCGGCTGCATCATCCTCTTCACCGTAGTAGTGGTGAAGCATCGCCGCGTACTCCAGCGTCACAAGGGCATCGTTGAAGCTTCGACCGTAGGCAAGGCGAAACACTTCCACCTGGTCGGCCGGCGACAGATCCCACGGCGCCATGTGGCTCTTGAGGGAGAGAAAATCCTCGACGCTGGCAGACGCGCACTTCGCCCAGAGCGCGGTCTCAGCGCGCTCGATTTCCGCGGTTTCTGCAGTGTTGTGGGCATGGACCAATGCCTGCACTGCCTCGAGCAGTGAACCACTTGCCGTGGTCTTTTGGTCAGCCTTCACATTCCCCTCCCTCACGCGTCTACTCCGGATATGGCACGACGGTCTTCGACCGTTGTAGCTCTGCTTCTACCGCAGGGTCCTCGCCATAGTAGTCGTACAGAAGACTGATATAGGACTGCGACACTACCACGTCTTCAAAAGACCGCAGATGGCCAATTCTGAAAATCATCATAATATCATCTGGCGGAAGGTCGAAAAATTCATCGACCTTGTATAGCCCTGTGAACTCCGCTACCTCAGCCACGCTACACCGCAGGAACAATCTTGCCTTGGCATTCCATGCTTCAACCTGCTTGTGAGCGAACTCGACTTCCTTTAGTTCCCTAACGAGGGTCGCCAGTGTCTCCGTGATGATATCGGCCTCGTGCCGGAAAATTGTTGTGCGGAACATGGCATCCGCCCGCTTCACGGGTACTTATCACAACACGACGCAGCCGCTCAATCTAAACGCTCAGTGGTTGCCGCCAACGCTACCCGCTACTGCCAGAACCCGCGCGACAAAAACGCGCCGGATCGAGCCGCAGCGCCGCCGACGGCAGATGATCGTGGCAGAGGGTTGAGAACAGCGCAGCCCGCCCCGGCCAGCGATCATTGTAGGAGCCGATGTCGTGCGCGTAGTGCTTAAAGGCATCGTAGATTTCCTCCCACGGTCGGGCATCGATCTGGCGCGCCATCTCAGGTGAGCAGGCCAGGATGCTGTAGTCGTCACCATCGTTCAGCAGCAGCCAGGTGCCATCGGGCGGAAAGATGGCTGCTGTTCCAGGGGGCTGGGTCACAAGAATGGCATAGTTGCGGAAGGCATCAGGATTCCGCATTGGACGAAATTCGCCGATGTGCTCTCGATAGGCATGGTGTTTGATACCATCGGCGTAGAGTCCGTAGGCGTGGTCGGTGATCTCCTCGAAGGCATTTTTCGGGCGAGGTTGCTGTGGTGCCGAGTCTGCGGGCTTTGCTGGAGCGGGGTCCGCGGGCTTTGCAGGAGCTGGATTCTGCGTTGATGGAGGGGACGTTGGCCGCGCTGGTTGCGGTCCTCGCCCGCGCCCCGAGCCACCTCCGACGGTTGGAATCACCACCGGCGTATCGGCGCCTGCGCCTCCAGGCCCCACCACCCACTGCCCACCCCCGGGTCCGCGAGGCTTGCGTGGCTGACCCGAATTGAAGGCACGCTCGTCATCCGGCTCCAACACCTCCGGCGCTGGCCCCTCAATCCCCGCAAGCGCCCGCCATTCTTCTGGAGAGAACAGGTCCGGCGCCGCCGTCATCACCTGCAGCTGGAACGCGCGGTCAGCGGCGACCGGGCTGTCGTAACCGATCTCCACCCCCGGCCAGTCCGCCTCGAGGTCGCGCTGCAGGGCGGCGCGCATCAGCTCGAGGCGCGGCAGCAGCACGTCTTTGGCGAAGATGAGGTCGCTTGCCTCAATGGTGGCGCGGTTGGAGGCGGCGAGGATGCCGAGTTTCTCGGGCGGCAAACCATAGGCTTGCACGACAGCGTCGCGGGAGAACCGGCGCAGATCCACCAGATGCTGGGTTTGGAAACTGCCGCCGAGCTCGTGGATGTCAAGCGCGCCGGAGGTGAAGAACGGTCGGTGCGCGCGGGCAGCACCGCGGTGGCGGCCGTCCCACACTTCGGCAAGGCGCCGGGCGCCATCCTCTGACAGCGGCGCCTCGCGGGTGCCGGTGACGATGAGGTCCGGCCGGGCGTGGTTTTCGAAGAAGGCGGCGAGGAAGCGGGCAGTGGCTTCATCGAGGGCGAGTTCGTCCGCCAGTGCCCCCGCAGTGCCAAGGCCGCGACCATAGGGATTGCGCGGGTCGGGATCGCGGAAACACACGATGTCGGCCGCCGGCACCAGCACTTGGCGGCCGGCGGGCAGCGCGATGCGGTAGGCACCGTCGGCACCGCCGGGCAGATCCAGCACCCAGGTTGGCGGTAGCGGATAGAAGGCGGCGGGTGCGCCATCGGCGCCGCGGTCTTTCAGCCAGAATGCTTCGCCGGCGAGTTCCAGGTGCTGGGCGGTGAGACGCCTTAGTGCGACGCCGGTCAGCAGGCTGTTGCCGGTGTCGAGCAGTTCGGCCAGCGGGTGATCGGGATCAATCTCGCCATCAATGCGCACGTGCCAGTGCACAGCGCTGAGGCCAGCGGCGATCCGCCGGCAAGGTGGTGAGGTCGAGGTCGATCGCGACCTGGCCGAAGTGCTTGGCCTGGGCTTGGCGCTTCGAGTCTCGCTGGCTATGCATGCTCGGTATAGACGACATCACAATGATTAATAGCACGGCAGCGCTCAGCGCGTCGTACTACTTATATAGTACTTCAAGAGAGAAATATTTTTACTCTCCGAATGGAACTGCTGTTTTAAGTCTCTGAATTTCAGCGACCACAGCATCATTACCACTGTAGTACATATCAAGAAGGCTTATATAAGATTGTGACACCCTGATATCTTCAAAATTTCGAAAATGCCCAATCCTAAATATCATAACCTGTTCCTCGGGAGCAATATCGAATGTCTCTCCAATTTCATATAGATCTGCGAATTCTTTAACTGGAGCGACAGCACACCGAAGATAAATTTTTGCTTTTATATTCCACGCATCACATTCCATTTTTGTGGAACATGCTTGCTTCAATGCTTTGACTAGCACTGAAAGAGTTTCGCTTCTCATGTCTACCTCTTCGGAAAGTAGGTTGATACTCGGATTTGGCCATCTGGTAGTGCGACCATACGGTAAGCGATTTTTATGCCATTGATTTCCACTTCAGCTTCCAGCGGCTTGGTCGGTCCAAACCGGGCAACTGGAGCCTCGCCAGCCGCCACACGGCGACGAGCATCCGCCGCGATGGCGTTCTCAACGTCATCCAGACGCAAACCAGAATTCCGAAGATCGGACTTCGGATCGTCTGGCCTATGTTGACGGTTAAAGCCATGACCACTGTTGAATCGAACCGCATCTTTGCCCTCTCCGCGTGTCACTACCATGTTCGGACCAGGTTCCTCAACTCTAACGCCTGGTCGTTCCTGCGGCACCTGATCAACGGGGCGACTTGGCGTGGGAGACGAGGGACGCGGTGGCTGACTACCGCTTCCACGAGGTCCCCGTGCGGCAACTTGGGTTGGAGCAGCATCGCCTCGTCCACCAGGCTCACTCACCCACTGCCCACCCCCGGGACCCAGAGGCTTCCGGGGCTGGTCCGGATTGAACGCCTTCTCCGCCTCCAACACCTCCGGCGCCGGGCCTTCAATCCCCGCGAGTGCGCGCCATTCCTCTGGAGAGAACAGATCAGGCGCCGCCGTCATCACTTGCAGCTGGAACGCGCGGTCGGCGGCGACTGGGCTGTCGTAGCCGATCGCCACCCCCGGCCAGTCCGCCTCGAGGTCGCGTTGCAGGGCCGCGCGCATCAGCTCGAGGCGGGGCAGCAGCACGTCTTTGGCGAAGATGAGGTCGCTCGCCTCGATGGTGGCACGGTTGGAGGCGGCGAGGATGCCGAGTTTTTCCGGTGGCAAGCCGTAGGCCTGCACCACGGCGTCGCGCGAGAACCGGCGCAGATCCACCAAGTGCTGGGTTTGAAAACTGCCGCCGAGCTCGTGGATGTCGAGCGCGCCGGAGGTGAAAAACGGCCGG
>JAAFHH010000238.1 GCA_013297545.1 Alphaproteobacteria bacterium | reverse complement strand
GCGGCGGTGGCGGCAGCATCGGCGCTCCTTAGCCTTGAATCGCGGCGAAATCCGCCTGCGGCCTCAAACGAAACATCAAGCGGTCCGCGATCGGATAGACGCACACCGCATCACACATGCCAAGGATCCGGCCAAGCCGCGGCATCGGTTGCCAGTGCTCGGGTTCAACCGCGCGCAGGCCCAGCACCTGGTCGACGACCAGGGCGGCGAGATCTGCCGCTTCCTGTTCACCCACCACGATGTCAACGGCAACCGCGCCGGGCACGGTGCCAAAGGCCTGGCGCAGATCGACCATCGGGACCCACTGGCCGCGCCACAGCAGCATGGCACGGTCCGCATCTGTACTGTCGGGTTCAGTGTGCGCCAAGAGTTCGCGCACGCTCCCCGATGGGATCGCAAGGCCGTATGGGCCAATCACGGTGGTCAGCACCGCACTCATTCCGCTGCCTCCGCCCGCGCCCCGTGGTGCGCCAGTTGAATAAGGCCATCGGCATCGAGCACCAGCACCACCCGCCCGTCGCCGAGCACGGACGCACCGCCAATCGCCGGCAACGCGGCGAGGCTTGGGTGCAGGTCTTTCAAGAACAGTTCCTGGCGGCGCAGCAACCGGTCAACCGCAACCCCAATCGCATTGCGACCGTTGGATAGGATCACGATCTCAATCGCGCGGCTGGCATCTGGCGCTGCCCCCATCGCCAACAGCTCCGCCAGCGGGTAGATCGGCAAGAAGCCGCCGCGATGCACCATCGCGCGCTGACCGCCAACGTGCTGGATCTGATCGGGCTTCACAGTCGCGATGCCGGAGACGTGGCGTTCAGGAATGCCGAGCACCTGACCCGCCACATCGACCAAGAGCGCACTCTGCAGCGCGGCCGACAACGGCAAGCGCAGCGAGAATGTGGTGCCCTTGCCGGGTTCTGACGTGATGTCGATGTCACCGCCCAGCTTGTTGACCGTGGTCAGCACGACATCCATGCCGACCCCGCGGCCGGAGGTTTCGGTCACCGCCGTTACGGTGGAAAAGCCGGGTGCGAAGATAAAGCGGAACACCTGCTGGGAGGTCAGCCGGGCGAGATCGCTCGGCGTCACCAAGCCGCGCTCCACCGCTTTGGCGCCGATCGCCGTGACGTCGAGGCCGCGGCCATCATCGACGACATCGACCACCACTTCGGCCCCGCGCTGCTGGGCGCGCAGCGCCAGATTGGCTTCCGGTGGCTTGCCGGCGGCCTTGCGCACCTCCGGGCGTTCGATGCCGTGGTCGATGCCGTTGCGCACCATGTGCATCAACGGATCGACCAACAGCTCAACCATGCCCTTGTCGACGCGAACGTCGCGGCCTTCGAGTGCCAGGCGGATTTCCTTGCCCTGGGTTTGCGCCAGATCGCGCACCGCACGCGGGAAGCGGTTGAAGATGGTGTCGATCGGCACAACACGCAGATCGAGCGCGTTGGCGTTCAGTCGACCGAGCAGACTGTCCAGCCGCTCATCGAAGCCACGCACCTGACGCAGATAATCGCTCAAGGTTTGGACGGCGGCTGCCCCCTCGACCTGGCGTTCGGGCGGCAGGGCCTGCATCAAGCGGGTCAGCTCCGCCAGCGCCAGCTTCCAACGATTGTCTTCGTTCAACAGCGTGATGCCGGTGACCGCGACGCGCAGTTCGCTGATCTGGCTCATGAACGCATCGATGGTTTCGGAGCGCACGCGCAAGACCTGGCTCGCTGCCTGACCCTTGCCGTCGCCCGCGGTCTTCGCGACCACGGTTTGCGGTGCGGCGGTGGGTGCGACCGCACTGACCCGGGTGACTTCTTCGACCACCGGCGTCTTGCCGAGCAGCTGGGCGCCGCCCGCCTCCGCCGTGACTTGGCGGGCTGCCTTCAGGCATTCGAGGTTGGGATCGATGGTGCTGAGGTGCTGGCGCATCTCGTCCGGCGGCAGCGGGGCGAGGACCAGGAATTCAAACCAGCTCTCGCCCTCGACCAGTACCGTGCGGTTGGTCACCGGCTCGACGCTGGAGGACAGCCAATCGACGAAGCTGCTGGCGGCTGCACTGTTGCTTTCCAGATGCAGCATCAGCTCATAGGCATAGCGATCACCCGGCGCCATCGCCGCCACCAGGCGGGCTTGGGCGTCGACCGACAGGACCTCGACCATCGCGGGCTTGATGTGCAGACCGGCCAGCACCAGCCCGTCGCCGCCGCTGCTGGGCAGCGCCTCGCCGCTGATCACGGCCAGCGCTTGGCGCACCTGCAGGCTGAGACCCGCCTCCAGCGCTTCAGCAACGTCGCTCAGATCATCGCCCAGCAGCAACGGCCCGCGCAGATCGACCGCCTCTAGGATCGGGCGCGTCACTTCGAACAAGTCGAGGGTGGGGGTGAGATCGCTGGTTGCGACCCGGTGATAGACATCGGCCAGCAGCATCAACAACCGGCAACCGATGCCAAACCCCAGGCAGCTGAACGCGCTGTGGACAGCTTTGGCGACCGTGGCGAATTCATCACTGTCGGTCAGCAGCGCGTCGAGGTCGCCCTCGACTGCATCCATCTCGATATGGCCGAACGCATCGGCCAATTCCTGCAGCAGCCCAGCCAGATCGCCGCGAATCAAGGGCTTCATGCGCAGGCCGAGCGAACTCGCACCAACGTCCCGACCGGTTGCTTCGGCGACCAAGTCCATCTGTGCGCGGATTTCGCCCAGTTGCAGCAGGATGTCGCGCCGCTCCACTTCCGTCGGTTGCCGGTCGGTCGGCACCGCGCGCGCAAGCCGCTCGAGGTTTTCGGCCACCCGGCCGAATTCCATCACGCCGGCAGCGTAACCGATTGCTTCGGCTGCTTGCGCCGTCTGGCGCGCGCCTTCTTCCGCTGCCGGGTCGAGCACACCGGCGAGATCGGGCAGGCGGGCCTGCACGAGCTCGACGAAAATCTCCAGCATTTCTGGGTCTTCGTGCAGGTCTGGTGCTGGCGCATTCGGGGCGTGCGCGATGGGGGCCGGTGGCGGTGGCGGTGCGCTGCCCGGATGGCTCGCCGGTGCGCCGGACAGGCGCTCGAACAAGGCGGCCAGCGAGTTCACCAGGTCCGTTGGCGACACACCATCAGCACGGGTGGCGTTCGCCACGTCGCGCAGCGCCTTTAGGCTGTCGACCGCTTCCAGCAACCGGTCGACCAGGCCAGCGTCCAGGGCGATGCCGCCGTCGCGCACCAAGCCCAACAGGTTTTCCGCGTGGTGCGCCACCCGTTCCATGGCGAACAAGTCCATGGCGCGGGCCAGGCCCTTGATCGAATGGAACGACCGAAACAGTTGGGCGATGCCCTCGCCGTCGATCCCCTCCGGGCCGGCACGCGCCAGCAACGGCTCGATCAGGTCGAGATGCTCTTCCGTCTCGACCGCGAATTGGCCCCATAGGGTTTCGACCAGATCATTCATGGGCCGCCTCTCAAGCCCCCGCCCCGGCGGCCGGGTGCATCACCCGGCATCCAGTTCCAGCGCGCGACGGATCGCCCGCACGATGTCATGACCCTTCTTCTCGTTGAGATCGAGGCTCATCGCACCAGAGGGCTTCGCGATCACATCGGTCGCCCCGAGGCGACGCGCCTCCATCGCTTGCGGCGAGCCGGTCTGCGCCACCGAGGAGATGATGATCACCTTCTGGCGGCGCACCAGCATCAAGCGCTTGAGCATCTCAAGGCCGCTCATCTCCGGCATCTCGATGTCGAGCAGCACGAGATCGGGCTGCAGCTCGCGCACCTTCTGCAGGCCAATCTTGCCGTTTTCCGCCATCCCGCAGACGGTCAGATCGGGATCGCTCTCAACGATGTCTTTGATGATCGTTCGCATGATGAACGAGTCATCGATAACAAGAATCGTCTTGGACATCGGTTCATCCGTACCTAGGGCTGAAGTGAGGTTATTTCGGCGCACTCCAGCGCGCCAGCCTGAACGCGATCTGGTCGAGCGAGAGCACGTCACCGGCAAAACCGGCATCAATCGCTGCCTGCGGCATGCCGCCGACAACGCAACTTTCTGGATCTTGTACCAGGACTGGCGCGCCGCGACGAGCGAACTGGCCGGCCCCTTCCGTGCCGTCTTCACCCATGCCGGTCAAGATCACGGCGACGGGATTGGCCGCCAGCATGGCGGCTGAGTGGAACAGCATGTCAGCATTCGGGTGCACCGTGCGG
This sequence comes from Alphaproteobacteria bacterium, assembly GCA_013297545.1. Classification (GTDB taxonomy): domain Bacteria; phylum Pseudomonadota; class Alphaproteobacteria; order Elsterales; family Elsteraceae; genus RDXE01. The sequence goes on along the minus strand of JAAFHH010000238.1, from coordinate 1,391 downwards.
GTGGAGGTCACGATGCGGACCTCCAGCTTGCCGGGACCACCGGGCCCGAGCACGCCATCGCGCCCGCCCGGCAGGATCGCAATCATGCCCGGCTCCAGCGCCATCTTGTGCCGCGCTTCGACGACCTTGAGGCCGGTTTCGCGCGCCAGCTGATCGGCGAAGCTGGCGGTGAACATCTCCGGCATGTGCTGCGCGATCACGATCGGCGTGGCGATCGAACCGATCGCCTGCAGGAACTCGGTCATGATCCGCGGACCACCGGTCGACACGCCGATCACCACCAGATCAACCGGCTGGCGCGGTGGACGGGCAACCGCGGTGAGGCGCTGCTTGGCGGCTGGATCGGGCGCGCGGCGTGCGGCTTCCACAGCCTCAACCGCTGCGACCCGCACAGGGGCCGCTGCCGCCGTCGGCCGCACCACAGGCACGCGGCGCCGGCCCCAGAGCTTGATCTTGGCGCGCAGTTCCTGGTCGATCTTGCCAAGATCGGTCTTCAGAAACGCCGAGGATTTGGAGACAAAGTCGACCGCCCCCAACGACAGCGCTTTGACCGTGGTTTCCGCCCCCGTCTGCGTGTGGCTCGACACCATGATGATCGGCGGCGCCGGGTTCATCAGGCGCAGGATCTGGCGGGTTGCCTCAATGCCGTCTTGGCCCGGCATCTCGACATCCATGGTGATGACGTCGGGTTTCAGTTCCTGCGCCATGCGCACGCCCACCAACCCATCGCGCGCCTCACCGACGACGACGATGTCCGGTTCCGACTGCAGCATTTGGCGCAGCGCAATGCGCATGAAGCCGCTGTCGTCGACAATCAGCACCCGGATGGGCGCGGTGGCGGAGGGCTCAGTCATGCCGCCAACCGCTCCGCCGATAAGATCCAGAACAACCGGTCATCCAAGCGGCCAATCTCTACGACTGCATCGGACCCGCCACCGACCGGCTCGATCGCGGTCACCGGCACGGTGACGATGCGGTGCACCCGCTCGACACTGAACGCAGTATTGCCGCGCCCGCTGCGCACGACCAGGTAGGCCCCCGCCTCTTGTGTGCCCTGGACGACGCCAAGCCGGCGGTAGATGTCGGCCACCGGCACCACTTCACCCTGCAGTTCGATCGCGCCGGTCATGGCACTGACGCCACCGCCGGGCAGCGGGGTCGGTGGCTGCCATTCCAGCACCCGGTCGACCACATCGATCGGCAAGGCGAACATCTCGCCTGCGACCGTGAAGCTCAAGAACTGCCGGGTATCAACGCGCACAGTCTGCCGTTTGGCGCTGCTCGACCCAGCATAGGCGTCGATCACCTGTCGGTCGACCAGCCGTGCCAGATCAATGGCGGGCGTAACCGTGCCATCGGTTTCCAGATAGTAGCCGTCGAAGCCGAGGCGC
>JAAFHH010000024.1 GCA_013297545.1 Alphaproteobacteria bacterium | reverse complement strand
GTTCTTCGAACGAAACCGCGTAGCCGCGCGCCTTGGTGAGATCGAGGTGTTGATCCAGATCGCGCCGATTGGTGATCGTGCTGGGCGTAAATTGGCTGAGTGCTAAGCCGGTCAGCAGCTGCTGGCGTTTCAGCGGCTCCAAGTGTGCCAGGATCGCCTTGCCAGCCCCGCTGGCGTAGATCGAGGCGCGCGCCCCAACACCACTGCCGAGGCGGACGATTTGGGCGGCTTCGCGCTGATCGACATAGAGCACGTCCTGGCCATCGAGGATGGCGAGCCGCACGGCCTCGTCGGTCAAGTCGCGCAGGCGTTCCAGTTCGGGTTCGGCGGCACTGCGCAGATCGAATTGATCCCACACCAAGTGCGCCATCTCAAACAGCCGGAAGCCGAGGTGATAGCGCTGCCCGCGCTCATCGACGCGCAAGTAGCCGGCCTCCACAAGGGTGGAGAGCATGCGGTGGGCGGTCGCCTTGGTTAGACCAGAGCGGGCCCACAGATCGCTGAAGCGCAAGCCAGGCTCGGCCGCGACCAGGTCCAACAGCGACAGACCCCGCCGCAGCGCCTGAGCGCCGGGAACTTCCCGCCCCCCTTCATCGCCCCGATCATCGACCGCGTCGACAACCAGCTTGATGGCGCTATCGGAGCCCCGCGTCGGCATCCAAACCCCTCCCTCTCACGACCCGTCTACGTGGGCTCTGGGCGAAGAGTTTCACAATGTGGGCATGAGATCCATGGTTTTTTGAAATCTGAAGGCATTTTGATTGTGATATGTCTAAGCATATCATTCAAATTTGATGATCTACCAAGACAGATCGTTTCTTGTGCTGCACTAAAAATCTGTGTAAACAGATCAAACTACGAAGCTGATTAACGATAACATATCATGCGCCAGGATGACCCAGGGATTCCGAACGGGCTAAGAGCGGCACGCGAGCGGGCAGGCCTGAGCCAGCGTGCGCTCGCAGCGCAGGTTGGCATCCCACAAAGCCACATCTCGGCGATCGAAACCGGCGCGGTGGATGCCCAGATCTCAACGATCATCGAGATTGCGCGCGCGCTCGGCTACGATGTCCGGCTGATCCCGCGATCATCGCTGCCGGCGGTCGATGCGGTCGTGCGGCAGACTGCCCGATTGGGGGATCTGCCGGGACGGCTGTCCGAGCTCGCCCGCCGGGTCGATACCAGAGCAGCGCCCTTCGATACCGTGACCGACCGCGTGCGCGAGCGGGTGCTCCAATCGGTGCCATTGCTCGGGCGCGTGATCCTGGAGGATCAAGACTACGGCGAGCTTGTGCACAGTCTGAAGCGGCTGGAAGCGGTCATGGCTACGCCGCCGGACGCGGGTGCCACCGTCAACGTGGCGGCAACGCTGCAGCGTCTGATCGCTATCCGAAACCGGGCTGCGCACGCCAGCAGTGTTCGATCGGCTGAGCAAGCACCGGCCTACCGCTTAGAGGACGAAGAGGATGAGTGACGCGATCGCCCTTGATGTTTGGCTGCACGGGCGGTCAATCGGCACGCTCCATCGCTTGCCGAATGATCAGACCTTCTTTGCGTTCTCTGACGCCTACGCTGGAGACGACGGCCGACCCACGCTTGGACTTGCGTTCAAGAACCAGCAGGGCGGCCTGATCACCGAATTCCGCCCCCGCGGCCGGGTGCCGCCGTTCTTTGCCAATCTGCTGCCCGAAGGCGTGTTGCGGGACTACATCGCGGAGCGTGCAGGCGTGAACGCTAAGCGGGAGTTTTTCCTGCTGGCGCAGCTTGGCGGCGATTTGCCAGGCGCGGTCTCGATCCACCCGGCCGACGCGCCGGCCACGCCGCCGCGGCTGGCGGCTGGCGATGACGACGAGGCACCCATCAACCCTGAAACCATCCTGCGCTTCTCGCTGGCGGGCGTGCAGCTGAAGTTCTCGGCGGTGCTGAAGACCGGCAAGAAGGGTGGTTTGACCGTGCCGATGCACGGTGTCGGTGGCGAATGGATCGTCAAGCTGCCGTCGCTGCGCTTCACGGGCGTGCCGGAAAATGAGTTTTCGATGATGACCCTGGCCGGTGCGGTCGGGATCGAGGTCCCGCCCGTGATGTTGGTCCCCTTCGATCAAATCGATGGGCTGCCGGAGGGCATTGGCACCTTCACCGGTGCCGCCTATGCCACCCGCCGGTTCGACCGTACGCCAGATGGCCCAGTCCACATCGAAGACTTCGCGCAAGTCTTTGATCAATACCCGGAACGAAAGTACGAAAAGGCCACGCTGCGCAGCGTCGCGCATGTGCTTGGCATCGAAACCAGCCAAGACAGCATCGATGAATTCTTCCGCCGTGTCGTGTTCTCGATCCTGATCGGCAATGGCGACATGCACCTGAAGAACTGGTCGCTGATCTACCGCGATCGCCGCCGGGCGGAGCTCGCGCCGGCCTACGACTTCGTTTCAACCATTGCCTACCTGCCAAGCGATGGTATGGCGCTGAAGCCCTACCGGTCTCGCGCCTTCGCCGATGTGACCTTTGCGGAACTGCGCGACCTGGCGGACAAGGCTGGTCTGTCCAGTCGCATGGCGCTGCGCGTCGCAACCGACACAGTGGAGCGCTTTCTGGCCACTTGGTCAGCGCAGAAACTGCACCTCCCCCTCGGCCGCGCGGTCGTCTCGGCGATCGACGCTCACCTCGCGCGCCTACCGCTGGTGCACCCCAGCTAACCCCTACCGCCCCAACAACCCCGCGACCACCGCGCGCAGTTCCATCAGATCGAGCGGTTTTTCCAGCACCGCGTCGGCCCCCAGCTGCTCGGCTGCGGTCAGCACGTCGATCTCGCCGTGGCGCGCGCCGCCGGAGATGGCGAGGATGCGCGGGCAGGGGGTCAGGGCGCGCAGCAGCGGGATGATGCCGATACCGTCGAGGTCCGGCATGATCATGTCGGTGATCACGACATCCGGCGGGTCGCGTTCGGCTTGGGTGACCGCGCCGAGGCCGCTGTCTGCGGTTGTGATCTCGTGGCCGTCGGTCGCCAGCAACCCGGCCAGCAGATCGCGGATCGCGTCTTCATCATCGACGATCAGAATGCGCGCCATGCGGGTTCCCTCGTCAGGTGATCGTGCCGGCTGCCCCGGCGGAAGCTGTTGCAGCCCGCGGCCATCGCCACCACAGTAGACAGAATGTCTGGCGCCATTCCATCCCCCGATCCGCCTGCGATTGACTTGATTGCGCTGCTGGAGACCGCCGCGCAGGGCGTGTCGGTGGTCAATCCGGATTTAACCATCGCGTGGGTCAGCAAGGGGTTCCTCGAACTCTATGGTTTCCCTGAGCATTTGGCCGTACCGGGCACACCGGTCGCAGACTTCGTGCGCTGGCGCATTGAACGGGGCGAACGCCAGCTGTTCGATGATCCGTCCGCCAACATCGATGTGCTGATCCGCCACCGGGTCCAGCAGTTTGCCGTGATGGGCAGCGGCGTTGATGAGGAAATCCGCCCCGATGGCCGGGTGATCGAAATCCGCCGGGCGCGCCAGCCGAGCGGTCAGTTGTTGTCGACCTATACCGACGTCACCGAACGGGTGCGCATCGTGCGCGCCTTGCGCGATCAGGATGAACGGGTGGCGGCGATCCTCGATTCCGTGCAAGACGGCGTGATCACCTTCGATGATACCGGCTGGTTGACCACCTGGAACCGCGCGGCGTCGAGCCTGTTCGGCTATTCGCCAGACTACCCGCCCCAAGGCTTGGCGATCGATGATCTGGTGGCCGATCTGCCTGCCGGTGCGACGATTGCAGAACGGGTGAGTGCGGCCGGCGAACGGCACTTGCGCCGCCCCGATGGATCAGTCCGGGTCGTCGACTGGCGCACCGCGCGCATCAGCCCGCGCACGGGTGCGCTCTGGCTCGCCACCCTGCACGACATGACCGACCGCAAGGCGGCGGAAGAACGCCTCGGCCGGGTGCAGCGCCTGGAGGCGATTGGCACGCTGACTGGCGGTATCGCGCACGATTTCAACAATCTGCTGACCGTGATCCAAGGCAATCTGCAGTGGCTGCAGGAAAAGGCAACCGACCGGCCCGATCTCCTCGTCATCGCCCAGAGTGCTGATCGCGCGGTCAAGCGCGGGGCCGACCTTACCCAACGGCTGCTCGCGGTTGGTGGCCGCCAGCGCTTGCGGCCGGAACCGGTGCGCTTGCACATGCTGATCGATGGCTTGGTGGAATTGCTCAGCCGCAGCGTTGATCCCTCGATCGCCGTGTGTTTGGACCTGTGCGCCGTCGATCCGGAGGTGTTTGTCGATGCGCGCGCCCTCGACAGCGCGCTGTTAAACCTCTGCCGCAATGCCTGCGATGCCATGCCGGACGGCGGCACGCTGACACTCAGCACCACGGACGTTGGTGATGGCGTCGAAATCCTGGTCACCGACACCGGCAGCGGCATGACACCGGAGGTGTTGGCAAAAGCGTTTGAGCCGTTCTTCACCACCAAGGGGGTGGGCAAGGGGACCGGCCTTGGCCTCAGTTCGGTTTACGGCTTTGTGCAGCAGTCCGGTGGGTCGATCGGGATCACCAGCACGCCGGGTCACGGCACCGTGGTGCGATTGGTGCTGCCGGCACCGGTCAAGCTCGGCGCCCCGGCACCCGTGCGGGTTGAGGTGCAGCCGGCGGCTCCGGCGGCCTTGCCGGCGCGGCGCGGTGCGGTCTTGGTGGTCGAACCGGATGCGGAAGTGTGCGCGATGGCGCTCACCCACTGTGCTGACCTTGGCTATACCGCGTTCGCGGCGGCGGATGGCGGCACGGCGCTCGGGCTGATCGAGGGGCCGACACCGCTCGATGTGCTGTTCGTCACCCACAGCCTGGCCGGGGCGCCATCTTGCCCACAGCTGGTGCAACGCGCGTTGGTGCGCCGGCCTGATTTGCGGGTGGTGGTCGCGGTTGATATCGGGCTCGATCCAATGGGCGATGAAGGGCGTATCCTGACAGTCGAAAAGCCGTACAGTCGCGATGATCTGGCGACGGCGTTCGCGGCACCGATTGAGGCGGGGTAACGGCGATCAGCGCCGGGTGAAGGACAGAAACCATGCAGACGCAGTTGAATGTTTTGGGCGGGCCCCTGCAGATCTGCGGGACTGCTCCTACGACCGGGTTCTATCGCACCGGCTGCTGCGAAACCGGGCCGGAGGATCGCGGCCTGCACGTGGTGTGTGCGGTGGTCGACGCGGATTTCCTCGCGTTTTCCAAAGCATCGGGCAATGACCTGTCGACGCCGATGCCAGCCTACCGCTTTCCTGGCCTGAAGCCGGGCGACCGCTGGTGCGTGTGTGCAGCGCGCTGGCAGCAGGCGTTTGAAGCCGGCGTTGCCCCGCCGGTGGTGCTGGCGGCGACGCACCATCATGCGTTGCGGGTGGTGCGCTTGCAGGATTTGCTGTCGCGCGCGGTCGATCCAGTCGAGATCGCGACATCGGAATAACACGGACGGGCTTGCGTAAGCAGCCCGGCGCGCGCAAGTGTGGGCGCATGAGCGCTGCACCTGGCCAAACCTGGGTTGCTGGTGGTGGATCGTCGTCGCTTGGCTTGCGACTGGCGCTCACACTGATGTGCGTGCTCGCCAGCGCTCTGCCGGCGGCTGCGGCTGGCCTGTCGGTGCTGGAAGCCCGGCTGGCCGCGCGCATTTTGGTGTTTCAAGAAGCCCCACCAACCGGCGAGCAGCGCATCGCCATCGTGCACGCGGCCGACCGACCAGAGTCTGCGGCAGAAGCGGCAGAAACCGCACAGTCGCTGCGCGGGGCGGAACCAACCGGCGGCCTGCGGCTGGTGCCGGAACTGGTGTCGCTCAGCGATCTCGCGAGCTTGAGCGGCGTCGTCGCCCTCGTGATCACCGACAGCATGCTGGATGCCGCCCCCGCCATCGCGGCAGCAGCGCACAGTATGCGCATCCCAACCATTGCCCGCTCGATCGATTGCGTGAGCGAGCAGCGCTGCGTGATCGCGGTGCAGTCGCGCCCAAGGGTGCGCATCACGCTCAGCCGCGAGGCCGCGACCCAAGCCCGGGTGAAGTTCCAACCGGCAGTTTGGGTGATGGTGGAGGCGATGCCTTAACCTGTCAGCGTCGGCAGCCGCGGCGATGCCGCGAGCAGCGCTTGGGTGTAGGCATGCTGCGGGCGATCAAACACCGCGTCGCGTAGGCCCGCTTCGACAATCCGGCCGGACTGCATCACCACCACCCGGTCCGCCACTTCTTCGACCGCGGCGAGGTCGTGGGACACGAACAAGCAGGCAAACCCGCGTTCCCGCTGCAGCTGGCGCAGCAGGGCCAAGATCTGCTTTTGGATCGTCATGTCGAGGGCGGACACTGGCTCATCGGCGACCACGAACGCCGGGTTGCGGATCAGTGCGCGGGCAATCGCCACCCGCTGGCGCTGGCCGCCCGACAGCTCATGGGGAAAGCGGCGCTCAAATCCGGTCAGGCCAACCGCCGCCAGCATGCGCGCGACCTGATCGAGCGACCGGTCCGGCATCAAGCGCAAAGGTTCCGCCACGATCGCCTGTACCCGCAAGCGCGGGTCGAGGGAGGAAAACGGGTCTTGGAACACGATCTGGCAGGCGCGCCGGAACGGCACCAGCTGCTGGCCGGTCAGGCGCGTGATGTCCGCCCCCTGAAAGCGGATTTCGCCGGCGGTTGGGTTCACGAGGCGCAGCAGGGCCCGGCCGAGCGTGGTTTTGCCTGAGCCAGAGCCGCCAACGAGCGCCACCGTCTCGCCCTGGTGCACAGTCAGATCCACCTGATCGACAGCCGTCACCGCGCGGCCGAGTGTGAAGAAGCGCCGCCGCCCGCCGAACGCGACGGTTAGGCCCCGCGCCTCGATCACTGGTGATGGCGGGACCGGCGGGCGCGCGTCCATGCGGCGCGGCATCGCTTCAACCAGCGCGCGGGTGTAGAGCGTGCGCGGCGTGGTCAACAGCGCTGCCGCATCACCAGTCTCCACCACGCGGCCGGACTGCATGACGACCGCGCGCTGGGCATAGCGGGCGACCAGGCCGAGGTTGTGGGTGATCAGCATCACCGCGGTGCCGTGTTCACGCGTGAGGTCGACCATCAGATCCAGCACATCGGCCTGGGTCAGGGTGTCGAGCGCGGTGGTTGGTTCATCGGCGATCAGCAGTTTCGGGCGCAGCAACATGGCGGATGCCAGCATGATGCGCTGGCGCATACCGCCGGAAAACTCGTGTGGGAAGGCGCCGAGGCACTGGGCCGGGTCTTGGATGCCAACGCGGGTTAGCATGGCGAGCGCGCGCTCCCTCTGCTCGGCCCGGCTGACACCGTGGAGCGCAAGCGCTTCGGTCAATTGCCCCCCGATGGTCAGCGCTGGGTTGAGCGAGGTCATCGGTTCCTGGAACACCATGCCGATGCCGGGGCCGCGCAAGGAGCGTAGCTCCGCGTGGGGCAAGCCCGCGATCTCGCGGCCATCGAAGCGGATCGACCCGCTGGAGACGTGCAGGCCTGGCGGCAGCAGGCCGATCGTCGCCCGCGCGGTTGCGGTTTTGCCGGACCCGCTTTCGCCCACCACCGCCAGCACTTCGCTGCGCGCGATCTCAAGCGACACGTCATCGACCACGGGCAACCGGCCGGAGGTGGCAATCCGCAGGCCGGAGATTTCGAGCAGCGGGCTCACCGGGTGCTCCGCGGGTCCAGGAGGTCGCGCAAGCCATCGCCCAACAGGTTGGCACCGAGCAGGCAGAGCGCGATCATCGTCCCGGGTGCGATCGCCAGCCAAGGTGCGCGCTCCAAATGCGGGCGGGCAGACGCCAGCATGTTGCCCCAGGTCGGGGCCGGTGGCGGCACGCCGAGGCCGAGGAAGGACAGCGCACTTTCGGACAAGATCACCAGACCGAACAGCGAGGTCGCGAGCACGATCATCGGCGACACGGTGTTCGGCACGATGTGGCGGATCAGCGTGTAGAACGCCCCATTGCCGAGGGCGCGCGATGCTTCGATGAATTCCCGTTCCCGCAAGGACAACACCGAGCCGCGCACCACCCGGGCGACGGTTGGCGCGTAGGCGAGGCCGAGGGCCAGCACAATCCCCCACTTGGAGGGACCGATCACGGCGAGCAGGCCCATGGCAAACAGAATGCCGGGGAACGCGAGCAGCGTGTCGTTCAAGCTCATCAGCACCCGGTCGACCCAGCCGCGCAAGTACCCGGCGGTCAAGCCAATCGCCATGCCGAGCACGAGGGCAACCACCGTGGTGGTCAGCGCCACCCCAATCGAGGTCTCCGCTCCCACCATCAGCCGGGACAGCACGTCGCGGCCAAATTCATCGGTACCGAGCCAGTGGAGGGAGGAGGGCGCCTGAAACCGCGACGATAGGCTGACCCGCGTCGGGCTGAACGGCGTCCACACGGTGGCGAGTGCGGCGACCCCGGAAATCGTGCCGACGAGGCCACCGCCGATCATCATGTTGGCGTTGAAGACCATGCGGCTACTCGACCGCTACGCGGGGGTCAAACCAGGGATAGGCTAAGTCTATCAGCAGGTTGACCACGATGTAGATCGCCGCGATGAACAGCATGCAGCCCTGCACCACGGGATAGTCGCGCTGGAAAATCGCATCGACCAGCAAGCGACCGAGGCCGGGCAGAGTGAACACGGTCTCGATCACCGCAATGCCACCCAGCAAATTGCCGAGGATCACCCCGATCAAGCTGAGGGTTGGCGCGAAGGCATTCGGCAGCACGTGGCGGAACAGCACCACCCCCTCGCTCAAGCCCTTGGCGCGGGCGTGCGCCACGTAGTCGAGCCGCAGCACGTCGATGGTGGCAGCGCGCGCCATGCGGGTCAGCTGGCCGATTTCGATCAAGGTCAGCGTGACCACCGGCATGATGATGAAGGTCAGCGCTATGGCGGCATTCTCGCCAAACCCGACATAGCCCACGACCGGCAGCCACTGCAGCCAAACCCCGAACAGCATGAGCAGCATCAGGCCGAGCCAAAAACTCGGCACCGACAACAGCAAGGTGGAGCCCGCGATGACGGCGAGATCAGTTGCGGAATTCTGCCGCCAGGCCGCGACCATGCCGAGCGGCACGGCGACCAGGCTCGCCAACAGCACCGACAGCAGCACGATCACCGCGGTGACGGAAAACCGGTCGATGATCAGCGGCAGCACCGGCTGGCCATTGGTGATCGCGGTACCAAAATCACCCACCAACACGCGCGCGATCCAGTGGCTGAACTGCTGCCAGAGCGGCAGGTCGAGCCCCATAGAGCGCCGCAAGGACGCAAGGCTCTCCGCACTCGCCGCGTCGCCGAGGATGAGCAGCGCCGGATCACCCGGCACCACCCTTAGCAGCACGAACACCGAGATCGCGACCAACACCAGGGTTGGGATCGCAGACAAGGTGCGGCGGAGCGCGTAGCCGAACATCTAAGGCGGCCTAGCGCAGGCTCACCCCCCACAAGCGCGGTTGGCCGATCGCCCAGCCGGCGAAGCCCTGCACGCGTTCCCGGTACACGGTGATGTCGGTGTCGTTGTAGAGCGGGATCATTGGTACCGCTTCGATCATCCTTTTGTGCAGATCATCGAAGATCGCCTGGCGGCGTGGGCGGTCTGAGGTTGCCATCGCCTCGCGGATCGCGGTGTCGACGGCGGGGTCGCTCCACACCTTACGCGGCTGGGTCGCGCGCGGGCCGGCGAACATCTCGAACGAGAGCGCAGGGTCGAGGCGGGCGGAGAACGCAAACGCCATCATGGTGTGCTCCCCGCGGCTGTAGCGGTCGAGCTGGGTTGCCCATTCCATCACTTCGAAATCGATCTTGAGGCCGGCGTCCGCTGCCATCGCTTGGACCAGCACCGCCATGTCGTACATCGACTGGAAACGCCGGTTGGTCAGCAGTTTCAAGGATTGGCCGCGGTAGCCGGCTTCCTGCAGCAGGCGGCGTGCCTCCACCAGATTGCGCGTGTAGCCTTGACGCTGCACGGCTGTGTAGTAAGAGCTGCCAACCGGGATCGGGGAGGGGTTGTAGACCGACGTGCCATCGGTCAACGCCTTCACCAACTCCGGCATGTCGAGCGACAACGCCAGCGCGCGGCGCACGCGCACATCCGCCAGCAGCGGATCGGCCGATTGCAGCAGCAGGCCAACGACCCCCATGGTCGGGGTTGCCAGCAGGCGGAGTTCACGCCGGGCGCGGTATTCGGCGATGTCGCTCGCGGCTGCATCGGGGTTCAAGTCGATCGAGCCCGCCAGCAAGGCCGCCTTGGCCGCCGCGGCATCGGGGATGATCTGCCAGCGCACCCGGTCGACCAGCGCGGTCTTGTTGCCGACATGGCCATCGCGCGGACCGGGCAGCGCGCTGTAGGTCGGGTTCTTAACGAGATCCAGAAACTCCCCGCGCCGCCATTCGCCGATGGTGAACGGACCGGTTGCGACTGGGGCACGCCAGGTACCGTCGGCATTCAAGCTGTCGCGGTGCCAGATGCCAGCAGCGCCGCAATCGGCGCGCGCCATGCTGGTGAGGAAGAGCGCCGACGGCCGGTCGAGCCGGAACACCACGGTGTCCGCCGACGGCGTGTCGATCGCGTCGATGCGCACGACGCCGCCGGTGAATTCCGACCGGCAGCGCCAGTTGGTGTCCTGTCTCAGGTAGCGATCCCAGGCGAACTTGACGTCGGCCGAGGTCAGCGGCTGGCCGTTGGTGAAGCGCACGCCGTCGCGCAGCTTGAACGTGTAGGTCTTGCCCTCGTCCGAGACCTCGATGGAGGCGGCGAGCATCGGGCCGACCGAGGTGTCTTCTTTGAACTGCACCAGCCCTTCGACTAGGTGCATCATCACCGCATCCGTGTTGCCATCGCGGTTGACGCCGGGATCGGTCGACCGAATGTCCGAATTCAGCCGCACGCGCACCACGCTGTCTTGGGCGACGGCGGGGGCAGCAAGCCCAAGGGCGAGGGCGATGGCGAGACTACGGATCATCATGCGGGCCTCCGCAGCGGCTGAACACGGTGGGGCGGCAGGTGCTGGAACGCTGCCTCCTCCATCGTGAGGGAGTAGCGGGTCATGGTCTGATCCAGCGACGGCAGCATGGCGACGTCCATCGTGCCGCGTTCCGGCACCATGATGATGGTCGCGACCGTTGCGGTCATCACGCCCGCGAGGTTTGGCCGCGGCGGGCGGCAGACCGACCACGGCGTCATGAAGTCATCGAACAGCGCGTCGCGAATGTGATCGGTTTGGATGCGGCCGCGCTGGGGGTCGAGCAGCTGGCGCACCCGCATTGCGCGGTAGAGCGTGCAGGGGGTCGCGGCGATGCCGGTGTCCTTCAGCTTCGAGAGGGCCACCGGGCTTTCCCAGTGGTTGGCGTGCGCCAACAGGCCGCGATCGGCGTGGACCTGGAAGGTCTCGTCCGGCGCGCATTCGAAATCGATCACGGTGCCGGCAGGGTGGCTCAAGATCATGTTGTTGGAGGCGGATTTCTGCGTCGCGTAGACCGCGTGCATGGCGAGCGCCAGGGATGACTGCTGCAAGGCCTTGCGCCGGATCAAGGCAAGCGGCACGCCGAGCTGCCGGTAGTCCCGGTCGGACTGCAGGTAGTTCGCGGTGATCGCAATCCCAGCCGCGTTGAAGCCGGAGCGCGCAAGCCCGCCCGCTTCGGTGAAGGTGAGGATATCCGGGCCATCGTCGCGGCTGATCTTCAGGACGACGGCGGTTTCGGCGCAGTCGACCTTCCAGTCCCAGTTCTGGGCGTGGATCAGCCGGCCGTCCGCCGTGACCTCGCCGGTCGCGACCACACCGGTGCAATCAAGGTCGCCATCGGCCGTGCCGCGCTCGCGCGCTTTGCGGGCGCCGAGCTTCAAGATTTCCGTGCGGCAGTTCAGCAGCACGACGTCTTCCAGCGGCACATTGGCACCGGCTGCGATGCCGCGCATTTCCGGCACATAAGTCGGGTCGAAGGCATCGATCGTGGGCAGGAAGCCGGTGCACAAGTCCGCAATGTCGGCCTTGGTCAGCTTGGCGCCGGCCAGCTGCTCGCCGTAGTGCGCCACCCCGCCGATGATCCGATCGCGCGCTGCCTCCCCATACTGGCGACCGCGCTGCTCGGGGGATCCTGACACTTCGATGAGGGGTGCTGGAGTAGCCATGGCAGTTCTCGCGAGATGAGTTCATTGACCGTGTCTGACAGTATTGACCACACTGACGCTCATGCAAGGGGGATTGATGATCACAACCGAGGGTTTGCCTCAGCATCACTTGGGTGCCTCGTGATTCACCCCCTGTGGCCACACGCGGCACCCCCGGCACCGGATACCCAGGTCCTTATTGGTGCACTTGATACAGCGGTGTGCATTGTCGGGGCGGGGTACACCGGGCTGTCGACTGCGCTGCATCTGGCCGAACGCGGTGTCGCCGTCGTCGTGCTGGAGGCAGGCGCGATCGGTGCTGGCGGCTCGGGTGCCAGTGGTGGCCAAGTGATCCCGGGCCTACGACACTTTCCAACCGAACTCGTGCGCGCCTATGGCGAAGATCTCGGCCACCGGCTGTTGGCGTTTGGGGCCGGCGATGCCGACACCACCTTCGACCTGATCGCCCGGCACGGCATCGACTGTGCGGCGCACCGCGGCGGGTGGTTGCAGGTGGCAGATACGGACGCTGGTGTTGCCGAAGGCGAACGACGCGCACGCGCCTGGGCTGAACGTGGTGCGCCGATCGATGTGTTGACCCGGGACCAAACCGTCGCAGCGCTGGGCTCGACTGCCTACCGGGGTGGGTGGCGCGATCGGCGCGGCGGGTCGGTCAATCCGCTGGCCTATGTCCGCGGGCTTGGGCGCGCCGCGATCACCGCCGGTGCCCAGGTGTTCACCAACAGTGCGGTGCGCACCCTCACCCGCGACGGGGCCGGGTGGGTGGTCGCGACCTCAACCGGGCGGGTGCGCTGTCAGCGGGTGTTGCTCGCGACCAACGCCGGCACGCTGCCCGGCGTCGCCCCACTGGTCGAGCGGCTGAACCAGTGCCAGCTCGCGGTCTGGAGCTATCAGATCGCAACCCCGCTACCGCCGGGCGACACGATCTTGCCGGGGGCACCCGTGGTGTCCGACACCCGCCGGGTGTTGCGCTACTTCCGCCTGGACGCCGCGCGCCGGCTGGTGATCGGCGGCAAGGGACTGGGCCGCGCGCCCAAAGACGTGAGCGATTTCGCCCTGCAGCGCCACATGCGCGCGACCCTCTATCCTAGTCTGGCGGAGGCGGAGATCAGCCACGCTTGGGGTGGCCGCATCGGCATCACCCTCGACCGGCTGCCACGCCTGTTCGCGGTGGGCGAGGGTGCCTGGGCAATCCTGCAGGACAATGGCAAGGGCATCGCTTGGAACACCGCGAGCGGCGCCCCGCTGGCAGATCTGCTACAAGGTGTCCCGGCCGAGCGCTTGCCGCTGGTGCCGGCCACAGCACCCGCACCGATCCCGTTCGCGTGGGCGCGGCGCTGGTACGTCGCCGCCGGCAACAGCTGGCTGCGACTGCGGGACCGGATGGAGGGGGCACGATGACGGGATACGCCACACTGGATCACGTGGTCGTCGCGGGCCTGAGCCTGGCGCCCGCCGTGGCACACATCGCCGAGGTGTTGGGCGTCGCTCCGCCGCCGGGCGGGCAGCATCCGCTGATGGCGACCCACAACCACGTGATGCAATTGGGCGACCAGGCGTTCTTGGAGGCGATTGCGCCGGACCCATCGGCCCCGTGGGTGCGGCCGCGCTGGTTCGGGCTTGATGATCCAACCGTGCAAGCGCGCCTGGCAGAACCCCGTCTGCTGACCTGGGTCGCGCGGGTGCCAGACCTTGACGCGGCCCTGGCGATCGCAGGCCCAGCATCGGGCGAGGCCGTCACAGTCAGCCGCGGCGCGCTCACTTGGCGTTTTGCGGTGCCGCCGGACGGCGCGCTGCGCTTCGATGGCCTCTACCCCTCGCTGATCGAATGGGCGCCCGGGCCGCTGCCGGTCGACCGCATGGCGGACCTTGGCTGCCGGTTGGTGCGCCTGGACCTCAGCCACCCCGCCGCGGCGGAGCTTGCGGCCAGTCTTGGCCGCCTGATCGACGACCTGCGCCTGCAGGTCACAAACGGTCCCGTTGGGCTGGCTGCACTGATCCAGACGCCAGCAGGGGATTGCTGGCTGCGCTAGCAGGGGGGGCATGCAAACCGTGGAAATGGGATTGACCCGAAGCGAATTCGAGTTAGGCTCCGATCGTGGTTTGACCAGCCGCCACCAACGCACGGATTCCATGACCCTTCCTGCAATCGAAACCGGTGCCACCGCTGCGCCGTCCGCCCGGTCGGAAGCGATCCCGCCAGATCTCGACCGCGATCCCGGCGCGCTAACGCTGCTCGCGTGGTGGCAGGGCGAACGGGATCGCACGGGGGCGTTACCGCGCCGCAAAGCCCTCGATCCGACGGCGTTCTTACCGCTGTTGGGTGCCGTCAGTTTGGTCGATATCGAGGCGGCCGGCCGGCTGCGGCTGCGCCT
>JAAFHH010000237.1 GCA_013297545.1 Alphaproteobacteria bacterium | reverse complement strand
GTGCCGGCTGACAACATAAGGCGCGGTGCAGCCGCGATTGCGGTCATACAGGCCTCAGCGTCCGGCTCGTCCAAAACAATCGCCATCAGTGCCGACGTATCGACGACGATCACGCGGGCAAGCCGTCTTCATCATAGAGAAAATCCTGGCTGCGCGCAGCCGATGGCCCAGATGTCATTTTGGCAGCCGCGGAGGCGCGAACGCGCTCCATGACGGCACGGCGGCTTTCCGCAGTGTGTGTCGGCACGATGGGCACCAGACGCACGACGTGTTGCCCGTGTCGCGTCAGGATGATTTCTTCGCCAGCCTCAGCTCGCCGGACAAGATCCGTGAGCTGCGCCTTTGCTTCGCTGACTGGTACCTGCATCGTCCGGTCCCAAAAGCAGTTCCCCACCACAAGATTTTTTGGTCCAAGAGATAGTCTAAGTCAAGGGGTGGCGGCGCGGTTGTCTTGGCTGGTGATCACCCTCAAGCCGACGCTGACGCGGTTCTGGCCACGCTGCTCGGCGATCGCGCCAACCTTGTAATCGTGAAGTCAGACAGCACGAACGCAAGGATCGCGCCCTCACCCCACCTCAGTCTTGAAACAAGCGCCCGTTGGTGGTCGCCATCCACGCGGCCATGGGGATGTCTTCTTGGCGGACGAAGCCGCGGGCGGGCAGGGCGCCGTCGCGCACCATCTCGACCACCGAGGCAGCAGACGCGGCGGTCGTCCAGGCAATCGAGGTGCGCTGGTGGCCAAGCAGGGTGCGCGGGCGGTAGGCACGCACGAATTCCTGGCGGTGCAGCCGGCCACGCACTGTGCCCTCGGACGCGATGTGGACGTAGACGATGTCTTCGGCGACCGGCGGCTTGGCGTTGACCAGGATCTTGCCCGCCTCCGCCCGGCGTTCGCGCATCAGCAATTCGTGGAAGAAGAAGTTCATCAAGTCAGCGTGGCCAGGGTAGCGGATCGTCTTGTAGTCGAGGTTCGCCACCCGCCCAAGGTAGGTGTCGCACATCGTGCCGAGCCCGCCGGAGGTGGTGAACGCTTCGAGCTTGACGCCGTCGATGTAGAGGGTTTCCAGCCATTCCATTGGCGAGACTTGCTTGCGCGCCCCGTCTTCGATCACTTCGCAGTCATTCAGGTATTCATTCACCACGCCTTCGGGTGACCAGTTGAACGCGTAGCCCATCCGCCCGGTTGGGTAGCGCGGCAGGGCACCGACGCGCATGCGGCAGGACCGGCAGTCATCGAAACCGGCGATCTGGCTGGCGGCGACGATGCCGACCAGGCCCGGTGCCAACCCGCATTGCGGTGCCATCGCGGCCTGCCCGGTTTCGGCCAGGTCTTGGATGATCTTGGTGGTCGGCACATCCTCCGTCAGGTCGAAGTAGTGCCGACCCAGCGCGTGGGCCGCGCGCGCGACCGCGGCGTTCAAGTGATAGGGCAGGCACGACAGCACCGCATCGACCCGGCCGAGCAGGTCACCGAGCGCTGCGCCATCGCTGACATCAAGGGCGGCGAACTCAACGCTGAGCGGGCCGGCAGGTGGCGCGCGGTCGCACGCCACCACCGTAAAGCCGGCAGCGCTCAAGAGGTCTGCTGCGAGCGCGCCAACCTTGCCGAGACCCAGAACCGCGACCCGCTGCATCATGATCCCTTTCGGTTGGCGCGCACGCCTATGCTTTCAGCGCTGTCCAGCGGCCATTGGCTTTGGAGGACGCGACTGCTGCTTCGATAAACGCCATGCCCTGCAGCCCATCGGTTATGCCGGGGAACTGCACGTCTGCCTCTGGTGCGCGGCCCTCCCGCGCCGCCAGGATCGCGTGGGCGGCTTCGGTGTAGAGGGTGGCAAAGCCTTCCAAGTAGCCTTCCGGGTGACCGGCCGGGATGCGGGTCACCCGCGCGGCTGCCGCATTGGCGCCACCAGTGCCGCGGCTGAGCAGACGCGTCGGCTCGCCGAACGGCGACCACCACAGGTGGTTTGGCTGTTCTTGTTCCCACACCAAGCCGCCCTTGGTGCCATAGACCCGCAGTTTCAACGCGTTCTCATTGCCGGGCGCGACCTGGCTCGCCCACAGCATGCCTTTGGCACCACCGTGGTAGCGCAGCAGGCAGTGAACATTATCATCAAGGGCGCGGCCCTCGACGAAGGTGGTAAGGTCGGCCGAGACCGCCGCACAGGCAAGGCCGCTGACAAAGTTGG
This sequence comes from Alphaproteobacteria bacterium, assembly GCA_013297545.1. Taxonomy (GTDB): domain Bacteria; phylum Pseudomonadota; class Alphaproteobacteria; order Elsterales; family Elsteraceae; genus RDXE01. The sequence goes on along the minus strand of JAAFHH010000237.1, from coordinate 3,382 downwards.
CGATCTGGAACGCGTGGGTGCCGATGTCCCCGATGCAACCGCCGGCGCCGGAGCGCTTGGGATCAACCCGCCAGGACGCTTGCTTCTGGCCGCTGTCCTCCAGCTTGGTGGTGAGCCAATCCTGCGGATACTCCACTTGGATGACCCGGATCGTGCCGAGCTCGCCGGCCGCCACCATAGCGCGCGCGTGGCGCACCATCGGGTAGCCGGTGTAGTTGTGGGTCAGGCAGAACACGGCACCCGAGGCCTCGGCGGCGGCGGCCAGTTTCTTCGCCTCCGCCAGCGAGGTTGCGATCGGCTTGTCGCAGATCACGTGGATGCCGCGCTTCAAGAACGCGATCGCCGCCGCCACGTGGACATGGTTGGGGGTCACGATCGCAACCGCTTCGATGCCATCCTTGCGGCGGGCCTCGGCCTTGGCCAGCGCCTCGAAGTCCGGGTAGCTGCGCTTGGGATCGAGACCGAGGGCAGCGGCCGAGCGGGCTGCCTTCTCCGCGGTCGACGACAAGGCGCCGGCGACCAGCTCGTAGTGATCATCCAGGCGTGCGGCGATGCGGTGGACCGCGCCGATGAACGCCCCCTCCCCACCGCCCACCATGCCGAGGCGAATGCGCCGGCCGAAGCCGGCATCAGCACGACCGGCAACCATTAGCGCCGCCCAAGGCCGAGCATGGAGCGCAGCTTGCTCTTGTCCGGCGTGCCACCGGCGAAATCGTCAAAGGCGGTCTCTGTCACGCGGATGATGTGGTCCGCAACGAACGCGGCCCCTTCGCGCGCCCCATCTTCTGGGTGCTTCAGGCAGCATTCCCATTCCACGACCGCCCAGCTGTCGTAGTTGTAGGCCGCGAACTTGGAGAAGATCGCGCGGAAATCGATCTGGCCGTCGCCCAGTGAGCGGAAGCGACCGGCGCGGTTCACCCAGGGCTGGTAGCCAGAATAGACGCCTTGGCGGCCATCGGGGTTGAATTCGGCATCCTTCACGTGCAGCGCCTTGATCCGCTCGTGGTAGATGTCGATGAAGGCGAGGTAGTCCATCTGCTGCAGCAAGAAGTGCGATGGATCGTAGTTGATGCAGGCGCGTGGGTGGCCCTTCACCGCATCGACGAACATCTCGAAGGTCGCGCCATCGAAGATGTCTTCGCCTGGATGGATTTCGTAGCAGACGTCGCAGTCCACCTCATCAAAAGCATTCAGGATCGGCTTCCAACGCTTGGCCAATTCCTTGAACGCTTCTTCGATCAAGCCCGCCGGCCGCGGCGGCCAGGGGTAGAGGTACGGCCAGGCGAGCGCGCCCGGGAAGCTGACATGGGCCTTGAGGCCCAAGTTCTTCGACGCTTTGGCCGCCAGCATCATCTGGTCGACCGCCCAGGCCTGACGCGCCTTCGGCTTGCCGTGCACCTCAGCGGGCGCGAAGGCATCGAACGCGAGGTCGAAGGCGGGGTTAACCGCGACCAACTGGCCCTGCAGGTGGGTCGAAAGCTCGGTGATCGCCACACCGTTGGCCTTGGCGACACCGGCGAATTCATCGCAGTAGGTCTTGGATTCGGCAGCTTTTTTCAGATCGAACAGCCGGCCGTCCCAGCTCGGCACCTGCACACCCAGGTAGCCGATCGAACTTGCCCACTTCGTGATCGAATCCCAGGAATTGAACGGGGCGACGTCGCTGGCGAACTGTGCCAGGAAGATCGCTGGTCCTTTGATGTTCGTCGCCATAGTCGCCTCCAGAGGTTAGGTGAAGTACTTAGTGTTCAGGGTCTCGAATGCCTTTTGGTAGACGTCGTGTTCTGCCGTCGGCATCAGCCACAAGTCATCGTGGGGCGAGGCATCCCAATCACCGGTCCACATCGCAAAGGTTTGGTTGGTCGCGGTGATTGGCCAAAAGCGCGGGCCAGAGATGTAGTTCAGCCACGGCAGCTCGCACTTGGTGATCCGGTAGGAGAACGACCGCTCCAGGTCATTCAAGTGGATCAACTCCTCGTGCAGGTGCCCCGGGCCAAAATAGAAGTCGCGCACGCCGGCAACCTTGTCGGAGCGCACACCCCCCAGCATGTGCATCTTGGTGATGCCGGGGTGCCAATCGCCCATGCCAGCGAAATCGCGCACCTTAGCCCATACGGTCTCCACAGGAGCCGTCAGGATGGCGGAGGTCCACACCTTGTTCGGGCTCCACGCCTTCCAGCGCGGTGCACCTTCGGGTGCCGTGATCGTGTTCGCCTTGATGTAGGCGGCCAGCGCCGTCAAGCCGCCAGCGAACACGCCGTTGGCGACGATGTCGACGTACTTTCCCTTATCTTCCGGCGCTTCGTCGAAGGTGGCTTCCCATTCGATGAAGGTCTGGTCGCCGTTGGTGACCGGGTAGAGGCGCACGGTCGCGATGTAGTTCTCGATCGGGAAGGCTGGTGCGTCCGGCTCGAAATTGTAGGTGAAGCAGTGGTGCTGGTCGTCCAGCGCCAGCAAGCGTTCGCGGACCAAGGCGCCATCTTGCAGATGAAACGCGCGCACGCAGCCGACCACGTCGGCATCCAGCCCGCCGTCGATCGTGCTGTCCTTGATCGCGGGATGCCAGAGCGGCAACCCGTTGAAGTTCCGCATGACGCTCCAGACCGCTTGGATCGGCGCGTCGATGATCGCCGATGCATACGCCTTGGCCATGATCTCCCCCCTAGAAGCTGATCGCCTTGAAGGCTTTGGTCTGTGCGGTGAGTGCCTTTTCCGTCGGCAGGCGCTCCATCGAAGACGCCCCGTAGAAGCCGTTGCACAGCTTGGTGTTCTTGAGCACGAAGGCTGCGTCTTCCGGCATCGCAATCGGCCCGCCGTGGCACAGCACGATGACGTCCTTGCGCACGGAGCGCGCGGCCTCGGCCCACTCGTCGATGATCTTCGGGCAATCCGCCAGCTTCAGCGACGTTTCCGCCCCGATCGAGCCGCCGGTGGTCAGGCCAAGGTGGGCGACGATGATATCGGCCCCCGCCTTGGTCATCTCGACCGCATTGTCGGCCGAGAACACGTAGGGCGTGGTCAGCATGTCCTTCTGGTGCGCCAGGCGGATCATGTCGATCTCGTGCCCGAAGCCCATGCCGGTTTCTTCGAGGTTCGCGCGGAACACACCGTCGATCAGGCCCACGGTCGGGAAGTTCTGCACGCCAGCAAAGCCGAGTGCTTTCAGCTCATCCAAGAACAGATCCATGATCACGAACGGGTCGGTGCCATTCACGCCGGCCAACACGGGCGTGTGCTTGACCGCGGGCAGCACCTCGTAGGCCATTTCCTTCACGATGTCGTTGGCATTGCCGTAGGCCAGCAGACCCGCGAGCGAGCCGCGCCCCGCCATGCGGTAGCGGCCGGAATTGTAGATCACGATCAAGTCAATGCCGCCGGCTTC
>JAAFHH010000236.1 GCA_013297545.1 Alphaproteobacteria bacterium | reverse complement strand
GGCGACCACCGGCCACGGGCTTGGCCACTTCGTGCACACGCTGGTCGACGCGCACCTCTATGACAACCACCTGCCGCAAGCAAAGCTACTGCTGACCCGCGACGCACGCCCGCTGCCGACGATCCGCTTCAACCGGCAGGTTGCCTCGATCACCGAGTTCACGGCAGCCGACATCCTGCTGGAGGGCTACGACCCGCACCCCGCGATCAAGGCCGAGGTGGCGGTGTGAGCCCGCGCCCCGGCGTGCTGATCGCCGCCCGCGCGACCAACGGCGTGATCGGGGTGGAGGGCGCGCTGCCCTGGCGGTCGCGCACGGACATGAAGCGTTTCAAGGCGCTGACCCACGGCCACGCGCTGATCCTCGGGCGCACCACCTTTGAAGGCCTGCCCGGCCCGCTGCCGGGGCGGACGATCATCGTCCTGACCCGCGGTGACTGGCAGCCGTCGATCGGTGTGCAGGTGGCGAAATCCCCCGTCGCAGCCCTCGCCCTCGCTGAGGCGCTCGACCCCGCCGGCCCCACCTTCATCGGCGGCGGCGCAGAAGTGTACCGGGCGTGCTTGGCGGCAGGCCTGGTGCAAGCGCAAGACATCACGACCGTCGATGTCGAGCCTGCGGGCGACGCGACGCTCGATCTGCCTGACCCCGACCACTGGCAGGTAACGGACGACAGCGGCTGGTATGATCCAGGCGATGGCGGCCCACGCCTGCGCCACCAAACCTTCACGCGAACAGGAACCGGTCATGGACACTGACACCTACCTCACTGAAAGTGCCCGCACGGCCTCCACCTTGTTTCGCACCGACGTGGTGGGCCTCGCCACCTTGCACCAAGCGCTGAGCGACGCAGTGGCGCTGGGCAAGCGCGTCGACCAAGTGAAAAAGGGCCTGTTCTACGGCAAGCCGCCGAAGGACGCGGATCTCGCCGGCGGCGATGGCGGCGCGCTGCCGGAGGGCGTGCCGGCCGACCTCGTGCACGCAGCGCTTGGCGTCTACACCGAAGCGGTTGAGCTTTTTGAAGCACTGCTGCGCGCGATGGCCGGCGAAGCACTCGACCGCACCAACCTGCTGGAAGAAGTGGGCGATATGGAATGGTACCTCGCCATGGCCTACCGCACGTTGGGCGCCCACCCCGAGGCTGTGCGCCAAATCAACATCGACAAGCTGCGCCGGCGGTTTCCGGATAAGTTCACCCAAACCGCCGCGATCAACCGGGATGCCGCCGCCGAACGCCAGCTGCTCGACCAGGGTGTCTTGTCGCTCGGGTCGGCACCGCCCACTTCTTAATAGGCACTTTTCTAGGATCACGGTCATGGCCTACGCCTACCGGGCAACCACCCGCGGCATCGTCGCCCTCAGCGGTGCGGATCAAGACCAGCTGCTGCAAGGGCTGATCACAGCAGATATCGCGCGCGCACGGGCTGACAACGCAGCCTACGGCGCGCTGCTGACCGCGCAGGGGCGCTACCTGCATGACTTCGTGCTGGCGCGCTTCGGTGACCAGCTGCTGCTGGACTGCGAAGCCGAGCGTCGCGAGGACTTGATCAAGCGCCTGAAGCTCTATCGCTTGCGCGCAAAAGTGACGATTGCGGATGCAACGGACCAGCTGGGCGTGCTGCTGCTGTGGGGCGCGGACGTCGGCGCATCGCTCGGCCTCATGGGACCTGCGGGAACCGCCCGCGCACTCGACGGCGGTGTCGCTCTGATCGACCCGCGCTTGAGCGCGCTTGGCGTGCGGGTGATTGCCGACCGGGCCACCCTCGACCAGATCGCGGCCCAGCACACGCTGGTGGACCAGGTGGCGTGGGACCAGCATCGCCTGGCGCTCGGCATCCCCGATGGCGCGCGCGATCTGCCGATCGAGCGCGCATTGTTGCTGGAAAACGGCTTTGATGAGCTGCACGGGGTGGATTGGCAGAAAGGCTGCTACGTCGGCCAGGAACTAACCGCGCGCACCAAGTACCGCGGCTTGGTGAAAAAACGTCTGCTGCCGGTGCGCATCACCGGTGCCCCGCCGGCCCCCGGCACCGTCCTCTTCGTCGATGGCGTGGAGGCGGGCGAGATGCGCTCAAGCGCTGGTACGCTCGGGCTAGCGCTGGTGCGGTTGGACCATCGCGCGACCACGCTCACCGCCGGTGACACCACGCTCGAGCCCAGCCTACCAGCCTGGGTCAGCCTGCCAGAGCCGGCGGCCGCATAGTCTTGTAGTACTTGCCCCTGGACATTCTCCAAAGTGCAGCCACATGGTGGGGAGGGCGCGGGCATGGGGATGTCCGCGGAATACCAACCGGCGTGCTGCGGGACCACGCATGTGCGCACCGGACTTGGATCCTAGGGGAAGGAAACACCATGACCGACGCCACCAAAAATCGCCGTAAGTTCTTGAAAACCGCCGCGATCGGCACCGCCGCTGTCGGCGTTGGCACGATTGCGATGCCGAATGTCAGCCGCGCGCAAACCGTCACCTGGCGCTTCCAGTCGACGTGGCCGCAGCGCGACATCTTCCACGAATTCGCGCAAGACTATGTGCGCCGGGTCAATGAAATGGGCGGCACGCGCCTGCGCCTCGACCTGCTCGCCGCTGGTGCGGTGGTCGGTGCGTTTCAGCTGGTCGATGCAGTCTCGGCCGGTGCCCTCGATGGTGGCCACGGCGTGGCAGCCTACTGGTACGGCAAGAACAAGGCTGCGTCCTTGTTCGGCACGGCCGCACCGCTTGGCTGGACGGCGAACGAAATGCTGGGCTGGATCCACTACGGCGGCGGCCAGGATCTCTACAATGATCTGATGCGCAACCAGCTGCGTCTGCGCACCCAGTCCTTCTTCACCGGCCCGATGCCGTCCCAGCCGTTCGGCTGGTTCCGCCGCGAAATCACCGATGCGGCCCAGCTGCGCGGCCTGCGCTATCGCACGGTCGGCTTGGCGGCTGACCTCTACCAGGCGATGGGTGTTGCAGTGACCATCCTGCCCGGTGGCGAAGTGGTGCCGGCGATGGATCGCGGCCTGATCGACGCGGCCGAATTCAACAACCCGTCGTCTGACCGGGTGCTCGGTTTCCCGGACGTCTCGAAGCTCTACTACCTGCAGTCTTACCACCAGGCGCTGGAATGCTTCGAAGTGCAGTTCAACCTGCAGAAGTTCGACGCGCTCGCCGCTGAACAAAAGGCCGTGTTGCGCTATGCGGCGGAAGCCGCCTCGGCGGACATGTCCTGGAAGGCGATGGACCGGTATTCCAAGGACCTCGGCGAAATGCGTGCGACCCAAGGTGTGCGCGCGATCAAGACGCCGGACAGCGTGCTGCAAGCCCAGCTCGCGGCCTGGAACACGGTGATCTCCAGCCTGTCGGCCGATCCGTTCTTCAAGCGCGTCGTCGACAGCCAGCTCGCCTGGTCCGAACGCGTGGTCGGCTTCCGCCGGGAATACGAAGTATCGACCGAAGTGGCGTTCCGCCACTTCTTCCCGAACCGCACCTAAGCCAAACCTGGGCAACCCCGGTGGAGTAATCCGCCGGGGTTTTTCCATGACTACAAACCATTACGCCGTGTGAGGGTATGCCATGCAGAAGGCGTTATTGCTGATCGACAAGATCAGTACGCTCTTTGGTCAGATATTCGCTTGGTCGATCATCGCGTTGACCCTGGTGGTCACCTACGAGATCTTCATGCGCACGGTGTTTCGCGCACCGACAGGCTGGGCGTTTGACTGGAGCTATATCCTCTACGGCACGCTGTTCATGACCGCGGGTGCCTACGCGCTCGCCCGCAACGGCCATGTCCGCGGCGACTTCGTGTACCGCAAATTCTCGGTGCGCACGCAGGCCTGGTTGGACCTTGTGCTGTACTTCTTGTTCTTCTTCCCCGGCATGCTCGCCTTTATCTATTCCGGCTACGGCTTTACGTGGATTTCTTGGTTGATCAACGAGAAGTCGACCTTTAGCCCCAATGGTCCGCTGCTCTGGCCGTTCAAGGCGCTGATCCCAATCTGCGGCGGCTTCCTGGTGCTGCAGGGTATTGCAGAAGTGATCCGCTGCGTGATCGCGATCAAAACCGGTGTCTGGCCCGAACGCCTGCACGATGTGGAAGAAACCGAAAAACTGATCCTGGAAGCCGCTGAAGCCAAAGCCGCTGCCGAAGCACAGGGAGCCGCCCGATGACTGACCCACTTCTCGGCATCTTGATGCTGGTACTGTTTTTGTTCTTCATCCTGCTCGGCTTTCCAATTGCCTTCACGCTGATGGCGATGGGCATCGGCTTTGGCTACCTCGGCCAGGGTGATCAGATTTTCCAGCTGCTCGTGCTGCGCACCTACGGCACCATGACCAACGACGTGCTGATCTCGATCCCGTTGTTTGTGTTCATGGGCTATGTGATCGAACGGGCCAACATTCTGGACCGCTTGTTCCACTCGCTGCAGATGGCCTCGAACGCAATCCCGGGCTCGCTCGCGGTCGCAACCCTGTTCACCTGCACCTTGTTCGCGACTGCAACGGGGATTGTGGGTGCGGTCGTCACCTTGATGGGGTTGCTCGCGTTCCCAGCCATGCTGCGCGCCGGCTATGATCCCAAGCTCGCGGCCGGCGTGGTCTGTGCCGGTGGCTGCCTTGGCATTCTGATCCCGCCGTCGATCATGCTGATCCTCTATGGCGCGACGGCTGGCGTCTCGGTGGTGCGGCTCTATGCGGCCGCGTTCATCCCCGGCCTGATGCTGGCCGGCGGCTATGTCGTCTACGTCATCGTGCGCGCCATGCTGCGCCCGCACGAAGCACCGAAGCTGCCGAAAGCGAACCCGCCGATCCCGACCTACAAGATCGTGCTAGAGTTGATGATCGCGTTCGTGCCGCTCGCCTCGCTGATCATGCTGGTGCTGGGGGCCATTCTGTTCGGCTGGGCGCTGCCATCAGAGGCAGCTGCCTTGGGCTCGCTCGGCTCCGTCTTGCTGGCGATCGCCTACAAGTCGTTCAGCCGCAAGAAGCTGACCGAAAGCGTGTTCTTGACCGCGCGCACCTCTGCCATGGTCTGTTGGTTGTTCGTCGGCTCGTCCTTGTTCTCCTCCGTGTTTGGCTTCCTTGGGGGCCAGCAGCTGGTGGAGGAATGGGTGTTGAGCCTCAATCTGACGCCGTTCTTGTTCATGGTGCTGGCGCAGGCGATCATCTTCGTGCTCGGCTGGCCGCTGGAGTGGACCGAAATCATCATCATCTTCGTGCCAATCTTCCTGCCACTGCTGGATGATTTCGGCATCAATCCGATCTTCTTCGGGGTGATGATCGCGCTCAATCTGCAAACATCCTTCCTGTCGCCGCCGGTTGCGATGGCGACGTTCTACTTGAAGGGCGTGGCGCCGAAACACGTGACGCTGGAGCAAATTTTTGCGGGCGTCATGCCGCACATTTACATCGTGATCGCCTGCATGATCTTGATGTACCTCTTCCCCGCCATTGCCCTCTGGTTGCCGGAGCAACTCTACCGATGAGCCCACGCCCTTCGCGCTTGACCCGCGCTGCCGACGCGATCGTTGAGGCCTATCAAACCGGCGACGCGCTTGCGCATCTGACCGACGACCGCCGCCCGCGCACGCCCGC
>JAAFHH010000247.1 GCA_013297545.1 Alphaproteobacteria bacterium | reverse complement strand
TGGCGGGGGTGTTCGCGTAAGCCGACTTCAGTTAGCTCATTTGGCTTTGCAGATAGTTCGGCAGGCCAACAGATTCGACGAGAGACAGTTCTGTTTCCAAAAAGTCGATGTGTTCTTCGGCATCGTCCAGGATGTCTGACAACAGATCTCGGGTGACATAGTCGCGCTCAGCCTCACAGTCCGCAATGGCGGCGACCAGATCTTTGCGGGCGTGGCCTTCCAAGGTCAGGTCTGACTGCAGCATTTCCGGTACGGTCTCACCAATCAGCAGCTTGCCGAGATCTTGCAGGTTCGGCAGGCCATCGAGCAGCAAAATGCGTTCGATGATGCGGTCTGCGTGTTTCATCTCGCCGATGGATTCGTGGTAGATCTTGTCGCCGATCTTGACGAAGCCTTGGCTTTTCATGATCCGGGCATGCAAGAAGTACTGATTGATCGCGGTCAGTTCATTCTTCAAGCAGGTGTTCAAATGCTTGAGGATGGTGGGACTGCCTTTCATGGGTCTGGCTCCGTTCTGAGGGGGATCAATCACCGCGATTGCGCCGCGAGTGTCGCAGCAGGTTCGCGAGAATGCAAGTCAGTCGCATTAGCGGTTGACCTGTCGCGCGCTCATCACCAGTGCCAGCGCGCCTGCGCTCGCCGCCAGCACGGAACCGCCGAGCACGCCGAGGCGCACCTGATCCAAGACCGCGCCCTCACCAAACGCGAGCGTGCCGATGAACAGGCTCATGGTGAAGCCGATGCCGGCGATCAACCCGATGCCGAGGATCTGCAGCCAACCGGCCCCGACCGGCAAGGCGGCGAGCCCGCAGCGCACGGCGATCGCGGTCGCGACCACAATGCCAACCGGCTTGCCGACCATCAGACCCAACAGCACGCCGAGGGTCACGGGCTGCGCGAGTGCCTCGAGCCCGAGGCCGCTGAGCGCCACCCCGGCATTTGCGAACGCGAACACCGGCATGATCGCGAATAGCACCCACGGCCGCAGAGCGTGTTCCAGATCGTGCAGCGGGCTGCCCCCGCCCGGGCGGGCGAGCGGCACGGCCAATGCGGCGACCACGCCGGCCAAGGTGGGGTTGATGCCGCTCTGGGCAATCGCGACCCACAACACCAGACCCAGGCCGCAATAGACCGCTGGGTTCATCACGCCGCGCCGGTTCGCCGCCGCCAGCACGGCCGTCACCACCGCACTGGCGAGCAGGCCGACCGGGTCGAGCGACGGCGTGTAGAACGCCGCGATGATCAAAATCGCACCCAAGTCATCGATCACCGCGACCGCCAGCAGCAAGGCCGTGAGTGCCGGAGGCACGCAGCGGCCGAGCAGGCCGACCACCCCGACCGCAAACGCAATGTCGGTGGCTGCCGGGATCGCCCAGCCGCGCGCAAGCGGGCTGTCCACCCCCACCACCGTCAGATAGACCAGCGCCGGCATCGCCATGCCACCCGCCGCGGCCGCAAACGGCAGGGCAGCGCGCTGGCGATCAGCCAATGGTCCTTCTAGGAAGGCCGCCTTGATCTCCAGCCCGACGTGGAAAAAGAACACCGCCATCAGGGCATTCTTGATCCATTCCTTGACCGTGAACTCGAACCCCACCGTCACCACGGCCGAGAGGATTGATTTGTAGGCGCTGGCCGCCGGTGAGTTGGCGATGATCAAGGCAGCGGCAGTCGCCGCCAGCAACACCAAGCTTGCGCGCACCGCAGTGGTGTCGCCCTCAGACTGCGCCATAGCACCCCACCTAGTAGGCGTTGCGGTTCACGAACCCATAGATCCCGGTCAGCGCCAGGATCTTGATATCAAACCAAAGCGACCAATTGTCGATGTAATACAGATCGTACTGCACGCGCATTGCCATTTTGTCTGGCGTGTCGGTCTCACCCCGGTAGCCGTTGACCTGCGCCCAGCCGGTGATCCCGGGCTTGACCCGGTGCCGGCCCAAGTAGCCGTCGATGATCTTGGCGTACTTTTCATTGTGCGCAACCGCGTGCGGGCGCGGGCCAACCAGCGACATCTCGCCCTGCAGCACGTTGAACAGCTGCGGCAACTCATCCAGCGAGGTTTTGCGCAAGATCGCGCCCACACGGGTGATGCGCGGATCGCCCTTGGTTGCCTGGCGCACCTCCAGGTCCGGTTCCGGCTCGATGCGCATGGACCGGAACTTGTAGACCGTGATTTCGTTGTTGTTGAAGCCGTAGCGCCGCTGACGGAACAGCACGGGACCCGGGCTCGACAGCTTCACCGCGATGGCGCAGCCGAGCATCACCGGGGCCAGCAAGATCAACACGATGATGCCAAGCACCCGGTCTTCAATCGCCTTCAAGAACCGGCCCCAGCCGCTGAGCGGCCGTTCCATCACATGCAACAGCGGCAAGCCCGCAAGCCCAGTGAACCCGCGCACCGGCAAGTTGAACCGCACGGCTTGCGCACACAGCTTGACGTTGACCGCCAGCGTGCCAAGCCGGGCGACCACGCTTTCAACTTCTTCCTCCGACCGGCCGACCATGGCGAGCACCACCTCGTCGATGCGGTTGGCGCGCCCGAAGCGCACCAGATCATCGACCGAGCCGCGCACCGGCACGCCTTCAATCGCACTCGGGATATCCGCGCCATCATCCCAGATGCCGATGATATCGACGTCATCAGCTGGGATCGCGTTCAGGCGGCGGATCACGTCGTGGCCGAAATCGCGCGCACCAACCACGGCGATCCGCACCCGGAATTCGCCCGCATCGCGCCAGCGCCGCACCAGCACGGCCGCGGCCAAGCGCACGCCGATCAGGCCGAGGATCAGCAGCACACTCCAATAGCCAATCCAGGCCCGGCTGAACCAATTGGCGATACCGGCCAGATACCCTAGCACGATCAACGCGATCAGCACGGAACCCCAGGCCGCAGCCGCGCGCATCAGCACCCGCGGCACCCGGTCGATCAGCTGCCAGCGATAGAGATCGACGAAGTGAAAGGCGTTGAGCGCCAGCACGGCTGCCAGTGCGACTGCGATCGAATACCAGTACGGCAGATCAAACGTGTCGTGGCGCAGCCAATAGCCAACCCAGCCGGCCGCCGCGACGACAACACCATCGGCCAGGCGCACGGCACCCAGCAGCATGGTGTGGCTGTCGGTTCCAAGCGGCAGCGAGGCGGGGCGGCTGGTGTGGGGCGTCAAAGCAGGCTCGCGGTCGGTCGGGTGACCTGCTCATCTAGGCGGCAATCGGCGGCCGATGCAATCGACTGGTCTGTGTCCGGCAGCTGAATTCGCCGTAAGCCACGCCGGCCATGCTGGCAGGGGCTTGGGGCCGGTGCTAGTGTCCGCCTCTCGCGGCCATTCCGGGTCGCGGTCACTTCGAAGGTTTGCCGTCCCATGCTCTCGCGCAAGCGCATCCTCGTTTCCGGCGGTGCCGGGTTTCTTGGTTCCCACTTGTGCGAACGGCTGCTGGCCGAAGGCCACGATGTGCTGGCGGTCGACAACTACTTCACCGGCACCAAAGACAACATCGCGCACCTGTTCGCGAACCCGCATTTCGAGATTTTGCGCCACGATGTGACCTTCCCGCTCTACGTTGAAGTGGACGAGATCTACAACCTCGCTTGTCCCGCGTCGCCGATCCACTACCAGTTCGATCCGGTGCAGACCACCAAGACCTCCGTGCACGGCGCCATTAACATGTTGGGCCTGGCCAAGCGCGTGAAGGCGAAGATCTTCCAGGCCTCGACCTCGGAAGTTTACGGTGACCCGACCGAGCATCCGCAGCGTGAGAGCTACCGCGGCAACGTCAATCCGATCGGCCCGCGCGCGTGCTACGACGAAGGCAAGCGGGCGGCTGAAACCTTGTTCTTCGACTATCACCGCCAACACGGCGTGAACATCAAGGTGGTGCGGATTTTCAACACCTACGGGCCGCGCATGCACCCGAACGACGGCCGCGTCGTCTCCAACTTTGTCATTCAGGCGCTGAAGGGCGAGGCGATCACCCTTTACGGTGATGGCAGCCAGACCCGCAGCTTCTGCTTCCAGTCCGACTTGATCGAAGGCTTCATCCGCATGATGGCGAGCCCCGATGGCGTGACCGGCCCGATCAACCTTGGCAACCCGGTGGAAATCACCGTGAAGGAATTGGCCGAGCGCATCCTGCAGCTGACGGACAGCAAATCCACCATCGTTTACAAACCGTTGCCGGTCGATGACCCAACCCGCCGCCGCCCCGACATCACGCTCGCCAAGTCCACCCTCGGCTGGGAACCGAAAGTGGACCTCAACGACGGCCTTAGCCACACCATCGCCTACTTCAAGCGTATGCTCAGCGCCTGACCAATTCGGGAGAGTGCTGATGGTGAACCGTCGTGCGTGCGTGCTGGCGCTGGCAACCCTGCCGTTCGCGGCCCACGCCCAACGCCGGGTCGAGCCCGCGCGCCTGACCGACGCGGACCGCGCTGACCTCCAGCGGATCGAGGCCTATCTGAACGGCCTGCGCACGCTGGAGGCCAGGTTCCTGCAGCTGTCCGACAGCGGCGGCATGATTGGTGGCCGCTTCAGCCTCTCGCGCCCCGGCCGCATGCGCTTTGAATACGACGCGCCCTCGCAGATCGTCATGATCTCCGACGGCGCGCAGCTGCTGTACGACGACATCGACAACCGCGAACACACGATCGTGCCGCTGTCCCAAACCCCGCTCGCGGCCTTCGCGGCCGAGCGGCTGGGCTTCGGCACCAGCTTGATCGTGACCCGCTTCGAGCGCCTGGCGTCCGCGTTCGCGGTGACCGTGCGCCAGGCGTCCGACCCGACCCAGGGCGAACTCACCCTGCAAGTGACCGACCGACCGCTGACCCTGCAAAGCTGGGTCGTGGTCGACGCCCAAAACCTCGCGACCCGCGTGGCGCTGACCAGCCTCAGCCCGAACGTCCAGATCCCGGCCGACCGGTTTGACGTTGGGCCGTATGCGCTCAGAGCGCTGCAGGGGCGGCGGCGGGATTGAAGAGGCGTCCCGGTCTGTCCGTGACGGGTGCGCCTGCGCCAGCTACACTGCCGGTGATCGCGCGAGCGGTTCGGTACGGGCAAAACCCCGGGCCCCGCTCGAAAACGGGTAAGCTGTTGAAATCGCAAATGCTATTGGACTGAGTGAAGCCGATTTTCTGATGGCGGGGTGGCAAAGCCGCCCCCAAACAGGACCCGCTCGAAACCGCCGCGATTCGATGAATGATATCCGAGGGTTGGCGAGGGGGCCCTTTCCCCGGGTGAAAACGCCGGGGCTTCGTTGAAGCGCCGAATACGGCAAGGCGTATGCCCTCACGCTGGCGCTCTTTCCCCGGGTGAAAACGCCGGGGCTTCGTTGAAGCCAGCAGCAGACCCACAGCGGTTTTGATCGCCGCCCCCTCGTAGGCTTTCCCCGGGTGAAAACGCCGGGGCTTCGTTGAAGCAACGGGTCTAAAGCACAACATTTTGACCGTTACGGCTTCTTTCCCCGGGTGAAAACGCCGGGGCTTCGTTGAAGCGGGCAGGGCGTGGCTTACTGGCTTGCTTGACCC
>JAAFHH010000235.1 GCA_013297545.1 Alphaproteobacteria bacterium | reverse complement strand
GTCGCTGTGCCAGTCCGGTCGGAGTTTGATGATCGCGTCATAGAGCGCCACGCAGATGCGGCGGCTCATGCAGACGATCATCGCCTTGCCGTCCAACCCCGCGACCCGGTCCTCAAAGTGCCGAACCAGATCCTCGGCGACCAGGCCAAGACGCTTCTCGGAGCCGACCAGCGCCTCGATGCTGGCCCAGCGACGCTTCAGCCGCTCCTGCTCGCTCTCTGCCTCGTCCTCGGTGAGCTCGGCGATCTCAACGTCGATCTTCGGTTTCTCGTCCTCGTCCAGTTCGATCCGCGCGAGCCGGCTCTCATAGTAGATCGGCACCGTGGCGCCGTCCTCGACCGCGCGACTGATGTCGTAGACGTCGATGTAGCTGCCGAACACGGCCGGGGTGTTCACGTCCTCCTTCTCGATCGGCGTCCCGGTGAAGCCGATGAAGGAGGCTTTCGGCAGCGCGTCCCGCAGGTACTTCGCGAAGCCGTAGGAGATCTCGCCACTGCCACGAGCAACCTTGGCGCGGAAGCCGTACTGGCTGCGATGCGCCTCGTCGGCGATCACCACCACGTTCCGGCGGTCGGTCAGCACCGGATAGTCGGAGGCGCCGGCTTCGGGGGCGAATTTCTGCAGCGTGGTGAAGATCACCCCGCCCGATGGTCGATCCAGCAGCCGCCGCAACTCATCCCGGTCGCTCGCCTGCTGCGGCGTTTGGCGGAGCAGGTCGCGACACATGCTGAAGGTGTTGAACAGCTGGTCGTCGAGGTCGTTGCGATCCGTCAGCACAACCAGCGTCGGGTTTTCCATCGCCGGGTGCTTGATGATCTGCCCGGCATAGAAGGCCATCAGCAAGCTCTTGCCCGAGCCCTGGGTGTGCCAGATCACCCCAACCTTCCGGTCCCCATCCCGGCTCGTGGCGGACAAGGTTCGCGTGACTGCATGGCGCACCGCGTGGAACTGGTGGTAGCCGGCGAGGATCTTCGACACCTTCCCATCGCCGTCGCCGAAGACGAGAAAGTCCTTAACCAGATCCAGGAATCGCCGCTTCTCGAACAGGCCCCTCAGTACGGTTTCGAGCTGGGGGCTGCCCTTCGGGGCCAGGTCTTCACCGGTCACGGTCCGCCAGGGCATGAAGCGCTCGCGATCGGCCGTGAGCGAACCGACGCGGGCGAGCAGGCCGTCCGAAATGACCAGGACAGCGTTGGTGCGGAACAGGGACGGGATCTGCGCCTTGTAGGTCTGCAGCTGGTTGAAGGCGCCATCCAGCGTGGCGTTTTCGTCTGCTGGTCTTTTCAACTCCACGACCGCGAGCGCCAGGCCGTTCACGTAGATCGCCACGTCGGCCCTGCGATTGGCCTTGTTCTCAATGACCGTGACCTGGTTCACCGCCAGCCAGTCATTGGTGTCCGGCTCGTCGAAGTCGAGCAGGCGCGCCTGCTCGCCGCCGATCGTGCCGTCCGGCCGGCGCACCTCGACCGGCACGCCTTCCACCAGGTAGCGATGCAGGCGGCGGTTTTCGTGAATCAGCGAGGGCGTCTCGGCTTGCAGCAGCCTTGCCAGGACCGCCGCGCGCGCATCTTCGGGGAGATCGGGATTCAGCCGGGCGATGGCGGCGCGCAGCCGGCCGAGCAGCACCACATCGCCATAAGATGCGCGCTCGGCCTGGGCGCCATCGGGGCCGATGTCCATGCCGGACACAGCCGTGTAGCCAAGCTCAGCCAGCCAGGCGAGCGCGGCCTCCTCGACATGGCTTTCGGCGAATTTGCTCATCCGGGCTTGCGCGGCGGCTTCAGGCGCTTCGCTTCCTGTTCCAGCGTCGAGAGCTCATCCTCCGCCTCGCGTGCGGCGAGTGCAGCCTCCTGAGCTCGGCGCTCGGCGTCGAACGTCTCGAATCGTTGGTGAACAATCTCCTCCATCCGGTCATGCGACACACTACCGGCATGGCGCAGGACATTGCGCTCGTTGAAATCGAGGAAGCGGTCGGCCTGGACCAGCCAATCCGCCATGCGGGTTTCCTGGCGGCGCTGGGCACGCAACTCCGCGAAGTCGAGGAACATGGTGGTCAGCCGGTTGAGCTGTTCGATCTCCTCGCCTGTCAGGTAATTTTTGGAGACGGTGACGTCGGCCTTTCGCACCCTGGCACCCTTCCATGTGGTCAGGGCCATGTTGGGTTTGGTGGCATCGGCGCGTTCGATGATCAATTCCGCCGCGGTGTGCCCCGTGACCGCGAAGACCAGCTTGTTCTGGATGGTGGCGAAGAAGGTTTCCGCGGCCTCGACGCCGGCGTCATAATCCACGCTGGTGGCCTTAAACAGATCACGCACCTTCTGGTAGAAGCGCTTTTCCGAGGCGCGGATGTCCCGGATGAGCGGGCCACGGGCCAGAACCCGTCCGTGGTGCTGCCGAACCCGGGCGTGATCGCCGCACCGGCCGCCATCCTGGTGGAGACGCCGCTGGCGGTGAGCTTCACGGCGATCGCGGTGTCCTGGTCGGCGGTGGGCTCCGCATACCTCGCCGGCTACGAGATTGAGTTCCGCCCCACCTCCGTCGCCGTATGGCAGGGATACGCAGGCGGCTTTGGCGCCACCGCCGTGGCCATCCCCACCGCGGAGCCTACCGCCTTCCGGGTGCGGGCGCAGGCGCGCAGCGGCGCGGTGTCGGGCTGGCGCGAGGCGCTGGTCCCGGCTGCTGCCTCGGGCCTGGCTGCGACCGGAATCGCCGGCGGTGTGCGCCTCTCCGGTGGCTTTCCCCCGGACGGGGTGCGGCTGCAGGTGTTCGAGGCGAGCAGCGCCAGCCTCACCGCCGCGACCAAGCTGGCCAGCGAGCCGACCGCGCTGCCCTGGGGCCGCACCGGCCTCACCACCGGCCAGACCCGTTGGTACTGGCTGCGCAGCGTCTCGGCCGAGGGCAACGTCTCCGCCTTCGCCGGCCCGGTCACCGCCACCGCCCTCTGATCGGAGAAAGCCATGCCAGCGCGCATCGATGACCTGCTGGTCCTCAACGCCAACCTCAACAAGACCGACTTCGCGAAGTACCTCCGCGACCGCGAGGCCGTGCTGCCGAATGATTTCGGTGGGCTGGGCGACGGCGTGGCGGATGATTGCACCGCCATCCAGGCCGCCTTCGATCGCGCCGGGGCGGACCAGAAGTTCGCGATGATCCCGCCGGGCACCTGGAACGTCTCCGGCACCGTCACCCTGCCGGGCGGCGCGCGTGGCCTGATCATGCAGGGGACCATCCGCCACACCGGCACCGCGCCCACCTCCGTGCTGGTCCTCGGCGATGGCGGTACCCTCCGCAACGCCGAGAAGCTTTACACCGGGCTGAACGTGATCCGGCAGACGATCTCCGACTGGTCCTCCGAGGCCGATATCGGCATCACCGTGCGCAACGTCGATGCAAGCCAGATCGAGCTCCGCCGCGTCGAGGGGTTCACAATCGGCATGCGCACGCTGGGCGATGGCCGCGGCGTGGAGGACAGCACCTTCACGCTGGGGCGCATCGTCAACAACCGCATCGGGCTCGACATCTGGTGCGCGACGGCGACGGCCTGGAACACCTCGATCCGGTACTACGGCGGGCACGTCGCCCAGGCGACCGGGGTGAACGCGAGCCAGGACCGCTTCGGGGTGCGGTTTGGCAATGAGGTGGGCGCCTATTCCAACCACAACCGCCACGTCTTTGACGCGCCGAACTTCGAGCTCCGCCAGGCCGGCAGTAACATCGCCATCCCGTTCCTGAACCAGACCTCCGGCAGCGCCATCATCGCGCGCAACATGCGCATGGAGGCCTGCTCGCCTTTGGCGGCGCGGCACACCGCCGGTGCCCAGGATTGCGAGTACGACATCGCCTGGACCAACACCTACCTGGTCGGCATCGACTACACCGCCACGGCCAATCGCTGCGGCAATGCGGTGATCAACCGGCACCGGGCACCGGCGTCGCGCTTCCAGCGCTTTCTCGCCGGTGTGGGGTGTGGCAACATCACCCTAGCCGCAGGAGCCGGTGACCACCTCAAGCCGGGCGGGGGGTAAACCCACCCGCAACGATCAGCGAATTTCCACCACCAGCGCGGACGCTACCCATTGCGCAACGGCGTGCCGTTCCGCGAATGGGATCTGCCCCTCGCCATCCAGACCGTCCGGGACCGTATCCTCAAGCAACCCCGCGGCGACCGCGGCTTTGTGGAATTGCTGCTGATGGCGCGCGAGGTCGGATTGGAGCCGCTGCAAGTCGCCTGCGAGCTGGTGCTGGAGGGCCAGGTCGTCACCACGGCCGTGGTGCTGAACGAAATGCGCCGCCTGCTCGCACCCGCCCAGCCCGCCATGCTGGCCGTGCCCGACATGCTGCAACTGCAGACCGAGCTGCTCGCCGATTGTGGCCGCTACGATCACCTGCGCGAGGCAAGCCATGTCATCCACTGAACCGCGCGCCGCAGACCGCGCCGCGCAGCTCAACGCCCTGCATCTCTACGGCATGGCCACCGCCTGGAACGAGTGGCTCGCCGAGGGACCGCGTCGGCCCGTGCAACCCGAGGCCTGGCTCGACCGCATGATCAAGGCCGAGCTCGCCGATCGCCAGGTCCGCAGCCTGCGCTACCAACTCAAGGTCGCGCGCTTTCCGGTGCACCGCGATCTGACCGGCTTTGATTGGGCGGAAACGCCCCTGCCGCAGGCGCAAATCCAGCAATTGGCCAGCGCTGCCTTCATGGAGACGGCGCACAACCTGATCCTGGTCGGCGGCACGGGCACCGGCAAAACCCACCTGGCCACAGCCTTGGGAGTGGCTGCCATCCACCGAGGCAAACGCGTGCGTTTCTACAACGCCGTCGACCTCGTGAACCAGCTGGAGCGCGAAAAGCAGCAGGGCAAGGCCGGAAACATGGCCCGCCAGCTGGTCCAGACCGACGCCGTCATCCTCGATGAGCTGGGCTACCTGCCATTCCCCGCATCAGGCGGCGCCTTGCTGTTCCACCTGATCAGCCAGCTCTACGAAAAGACCTCCCTCATCATCACCACCAACCTGTCCTTCGCGGAATGGGTCGCGGTGTTCGGCGACGCCAAAATGACCACCGCACTCCTCGATCGCATCACCCATCACTGCGACATCCTGGAAACCGGGAATGATTCCTTCCGGTTCAAGCAGAGGCGGAAACAGCCGAAACCGACCGCATAAACTGGAAAGTTTTGGGCGCTGTTGGGTGGAAAATATTGGGCGCTGTTTGACAGCCCAGGGTTTTGGCCGACATGCCAACCGTAATCGGATGCCGCGCGGGCTTGGAGTTTCAGCCTTATTTGCCCCGCGGGCGCATCTGCGGATTCCGGTCAGCTACTCGGTGAAATGAAACAGTGAGCCCTCCTGCCGTGCAGCCGGCGTTATCAGCCCGTCTGGAGCGATGCAGCATTGATGCGTTCGCTGACGTGCCTCACCCGATGACAATTTGGACAAAGGAGGCTGAGGTCTCGCTTGCGCGTGACTCGTTCGCCCTTCCAAAGGGGGTGCTGATGGTCAGCATCGAACAGCGATGGGAAGCTGATTTTCGGAACTTTCTGGCCGCCTAGCGTCTCACCGGTCACGCCGCACTTGTCGCAAGCCAAAGTTCCGG